>CAZTTW010000143.1:0-8737 GCA_964616265.1 uncultured Myxococcales bacterium
GGGCTGGCATCAGGGGGTCGTGGGTGTGGTCGCCGCCAAGCTCGTCGAGAAGTTCCAACGCCCCGCCGTCACCATCGCGTTCGAGCAGGGGCAGGGCAGGGGCTCGGCGCGCACGCGCGGCGGCTTCGATCTTTACCGCGCCCTCATCGAGTGCCGCGAGCATTTGGTTGCGTTCGGCGGACACGCCATGGCCGCGGGCGTTTCTCTGGCCTGGGACAAGCTCGACCACTTTCGTTCGGCCTTCGTCGAAGCGGCTCGCGCGCACTTCGCGGCGGGTCCGGCGGACGAAACCGTCGAGGTCGACGCCGTCGCGACGCTGGCGGATCTGGACATGCCTCAGGTCGAAGAGTTGGTTCGCTTGGGGCCATTCGGAAACGCGAACGCCGAGCCTCTGCTGGCCGTGCGGGGCGTGGTGGCGCAAAGCACGCGTGTCGTGGGCGTGTCGCACTTGCAGCTGACGCTCTCTCACGGCGCCTTCACCAGCAACGCCATCGCCTTCGGCATGGCTGACCGCGACCCGGGTCGCGGCGCTCGCCTGGACGTCATCGGCGTGGCAGAGATTGACGAGTACCGCGGTCAGCGCAAGACTCGCTTGCGGCTGCGACACTTGATGAGGAGCCCCTCGTGAGCCTTCCACCCGAAGACGACGATTCTAGCCGGCAAGACGACGAAATCCCCCGTCAAAGTGTGCTCGCGGCGATGCCCAAACGCACGTTCTACCGGGTCGTTCTCCTGCTCGCGGCCCTGGCGGGAATTCTCTATTTGCGCGAGCGTACCGGCTCGATCGCAAGTTGTATGTCGAGCGCTTTTCAGGTGCCGCCGCCGAGCCCGCGGACGCCAGCTTCGTCAACCATCAAGGCCAGCGTCTTGTTGCCCGACGGTGGAACGGCGGCAGCGCGGTGACGACGACGGGCTCGCCCATGCTTTGGGCCGGCTTCGCGCTGGTCATCGTCTTGGCGCTCGTCATGGATTTGGGATTGTTCAACCGCCAACCGCGCGAGCTGCGCATGCGCGAAGCTGGCATTTGGGTTGGCATCTGGGTGCTCTTGGCGGCCGCCTTCAACGGTTACCTTTTCCAGCGTTACGGCAGTGCAAAAGGGCTGGAATTCACCCAGGGCTATTTTCTCGAGCTCGCGCTTTCCGCGGACAACCTTTTTGTCTTCCTCATCATCTTTTCGTACTTCCGGGTGCCCCGGGCCTTTCAACACCGGATCCTTTTCTGGGGCATTCTGGGCGCAGTGGTAACCCGGGGACTTTTCATCGCCATCGGGGCGGCCGCCATCCACCGCTTCCACGCGATTCTCTACGTTCTTGGCGCCTTTCTGATCTACGCCGCCATCAAAATCTTGCTTCAAAAGAACGAGGACATCGATCCCTCGAAAAATCCGCTCCTGAAGCTATTTCGGCGGCTGGTTCCTGTGGCTGAGGACGAGACGGGACCGCGCTTCACGGTTCGTCGCGAGGGCCGGCTCATGGCGACGCCACTGCTCGCGGTGCTCATCGTCGTGGAAGCCGTCGACGTTACCTTCGCCGTGGATTCCATCCCGGCGATTTTCGGCATCACCACCGACGTGTTCATCGTCCTGACGTCGAATATTTTCGCCATCCTCGGCTTGCGCTCGCTCTTCTTTCTGCTCTCGGGCTTGGCGAAGAAACTGCTGTACCTCAACTACGGAATCGCGGCGGTCTTGGCCTTCATCGGTGCCAAGATCATGCTTGGGCACTTCGTGACGATTTCCGTGCTCCTCTCGCTCGGAATCGTGGTCGGCCTGCTTGGCCTGGCGACCGTCGCGTCGCTGGTTCTGCCTCAGCGGCTCAAGAAATAGATCACGACGGCAACCACCAGCACGATGGCGCCGATGACCAAGCCCATGCGTTTGAACTCGCTGCGCGTCTCACCCTGATCCATGGCGCCGAAGCATTCGTCGATGTGCTGGCGGAGCTCGTCGGTATCGACGTGGCGCTCGTCGCACGATTTGGCGCACATCTTCTGCACGAGCGCATCGACCACCGGCGGAATTTCTGCTTCGGGCTTGAGCGACGAAGGCGGCGGCGGTGGCGTCTGCAAGTGGTACTGAATGATTTCCGTCGTGCTCTTCGACTTCTGGAAAGGCAACCCGCCCGTCAACATTTCGTAGGCCACCATGCCGAGCGCGTAGATGTCCGAACGTCCATCGAGTGGCTTGCCGCGCAGCTGCTCCGGCGACATGAACTCGAGCGTGCCCACGGTCTGGCCGATCGCCGTCAAGGCGGGTGCGTCCTTGACGCCGTCGCCGGCTTTGATCTTGGCGATGCCGAAGTCGAGCACTTTGACGAAGTCCTCGCCCTCGCGCATTTCGACCATGATGTTTTCCGGCTTCATGTCTCGGTGAACGATGCCCTTGGAATGCGCTTCGCCGAGAGCCTCGGCAACTTGATCGAGAATCCGCAAACAGCGGTCGACGGGAATCACGCCGGAGGCGCGCTGGATATCCTGCAGGCTTTGGCCGCGCACCAGCTCCATGGCGAGATAGAGAACGCCATCTTCGGTCTGATCGAAATCATAGATGATGACCGTGTGCGAGTTGCGCAGCTTGGAACACGCCTCGGCTTCGCGGCGGAACCGCGCCACGACCGTCGGATCCGAAACGCTCTGCGGGTGCAGCACCTTCAGTGCGACCGGCCGTTCCGTGGCCACCTGCGTGCCCTCGAACACGGCACCGAAACCACCTTCGCCGATCTTGCGCTTGACCAGATAGCGATTGTTGAGTGTGCGGCCGACCAAGCTGTCGAGCGAAACGGGCAGCGGCTCTCGGGCAAGCGGCGATGGCGTGGGCGCGAGATTGGGGCCCGAGCGGACAGCCGCCACTGGCGCGGGCACGCCCATCGCGGGACTGAGACGCGGCGCCTGCCGCGTTCGATCGGTCGAGCGAGAACCGACCGGATCCACGATGACTGGCACAGGAGCAGGCTGCGCCAGCGCCGTTCCACACTCGCCGCAGAAGCGCGCATCCGCATCGGCGGGGGCGTTGCAGTTGGGGCAGCTCGGGGTGGGAGACATGGTCAACGCGAGCCTTCACCCGTCGGATCATCGATCCTGTTCGTCGTCTCGGTGGTTGGCGACGGCTCGTGCGAGGGCGTGTTGGTGGCTTTCGAATTGGGCAAGTCCGGTACGCGGCTTTGCTGAAAAGCCAGGAAAATCGCCCCGCCCAGAGCGGCCAACAACGTGACGAGAATGAAAGTTAGGAAGGGCCGCGAGGCCGGCTCGTCCGAAACTGGCAGCTCGGTGCTGGTTGCGGGCGTCGACGCCGTCGGGTTGCTCAAGACGGTGGGCATAGCGCCTTTGGTCGTGGCTTCGATCGCATCCGCGTGGACGATCAGCTCTTCCGTGATTTTTTCCATCGCCATCGATGGACGGCGGCGCGGCTCGGGATCGTCCGGGTCGATGCCGGGATCGTACGCTGCGAAGCCCAGGCTCGATCCCTCTTCCTCTTGCGGCTCGGGCAACCCGTCGCCTTCGAAACGCGCCACCACGACGCTGATGTTGTCGGGGCCTTCGCGCTCGAGCGCTTTGCCAATGAGGACTTCGCAGGCTTTTTTCGGGTCGGGCTCGGCGAGCAGAATGTCCCGCATTTCGTCGTCGCTGACCGGGCCATGAAGCCCGTCGGAAGAGACGAGGACGACGTCGCCACGACACAGCGGCACCGAGGAAAGGACCACGTCGACTTTTTCCTGCACGCCGAGCGCCTGCAAGATGATGTTCGCGTGCTCGAAGCTCTTGGCTTCCTCGACGGTCATCGCGCCGGCCTCGATGAGCTGCCAGGCGAGCGATTGGTCCTTGGTGATCTGTGCGAGATTCTTTCCGCGCAGCACGTAGCAGCGAGAATCGCCAATCTGCCCAACCAAGAGATTCCTATCCGTCAGCCCGACCACCGTACACGTCGTGCCCATGCCGCGCTCGTTCTGATTGATGCGGGACTGCAGGTTGATCTTTTCGTTGGCCAGCTCGATCGCTCGTCGCATGCTGCGGGCAAATCGTTCGCGGGACGACGGCGTCTTATTCTCCATTTCCGTGGCAATCGTCTCGACCGCCATCGTGGAGGCGACTTCGCCGGCGGCTGCGCCCCCCATCCCGTCGCACACCAGGAAAAGGGCACCCTTTGCCCCAAGCGTGAACTGCAGGTTGTCGTCGAGCGACGATGTCTTGAGCCCGGCGTCTACATCGGCAAGCAAGAAGTTGTCTTCGTTGTGTTCGCGGATGAGCCCCACATCGGTCTTGCCGAAGGCTGTGATTTTGATGTTTGGGGAGCTTTCCATGCGCTAGCCGTATAACTCGACGTGCTGTTGCGCGATCGCAACGGGAGCTTCACTCTAACCTGGTTCGAAGCGCAAGAGCTCGTCGCCAAGCCGAATCATTTGTCCGGGTTCGAGAGCCTGCTGTCCCGTTAGACGAACGTACGTGCCGTTCGAGCTTCCTTGGTCGGACAGAAGGGCGCGATTACCGCGGAATTGCAAGAGGGCGTGCCTTCGGGACATGAACTCGTCGTCGGAAAACACGATGTCGCCCTGCTCGCGGCCGATGATGAGATCGCTGCGCGTGAGGTGGTAGACGTCGCGACTGGTTCCGGCGGCGGTGATTTGCCTGAGTCTGCCCCACGGCGATTTTAGCGGCGTGCCGAACAGAATCATGCCGTGCTCGACGGCCGGCCGCAGGGTTTTCTCGGCATCGGGAACGGCTTCGAAGCGCAAGACTTGTTTACCCACGAGGATGTAGTGCCCGTCGAACAGCTCGGTTGGCACGGCAATGCGAACGTAGACACCATTACGGTTTTCGAGCGGCGTGATCACGTATTGACCCGCGCGGAACGTGATGCGCGCGTGCCGTTCGGCCAGGTGTTTGTCGTCGAAGTGCAGGTCTCCTTCGGTGCGGCCGATGTCGATTTGCTCGCCCACCAGGGCGTAGCTTTCGCCATCCGTCCCATCGCGACGGACGGCTACCAGGCGAGCACCTGTGGCCGCGACGGAAGCTGGCCGAGAGGCGACGGCCGCGGCAAGAGCGGCGGAGGCGTCGGCGCGCATGGGCGTTGTGTGGCCAAGACGTCGTCCGCAGGCAAAGCAGAAATTCGTGTCGAGAGGATTGCGGTTACCACACCCCGAGCAGATGAGCGCCGAGCTCCCGCCCGACGCATGCGCGATAGGCGCACCACACCGCTGGCAGAAGGCAGCCCCATCTGCGACCACAGCACCACACTGAAAGCAGGTCAACATCGTGAATCAGCTGGAGCTACCCTAGGACAGTCGGGCAGCGAGCGAGAAGGGGAAAGATGTCGCCCGAACGTGCAGAAGCATTGCAAGGCGGCCCGTCCTCTACTAAAAGGCTGGGGCACCGTTGCCGTCGTCTCGGAGTCGGTTGCCCGGCCATACACAGTGCTCTCGAATTTATCAGCGTTCTCTGGAAGCGTCAATTTTGCGGGACGGATCACGTCCGCGGTTTCCCATCGCTGCGCATGGGCGTTCGCGGTGGCTTTCACCCTGGCGTGCGCCTGCGGTCCGGTGGTGGAAAACGCGCCCTTCGCCGTGGGTCCGGACACCTTGCAACCCGGCGATCTGCTCGGACCTTTCGACGGCACGGTCGTCGATGCCGAGACCGAACGCCCGATTGCCGGTGCCACCGTTTCGGGCTCGTGGGCGTTCGAGCGCGGGCTTGGCTTGCACGGGCCGGCAAGCATTCGGGAAGCCAGCGTAGAAACCAACGCGGACGGCCGCTACCGCCTTCCGCAACCCGATGACTTGCCAACCGGAGCTTCGATGCGGTTGCGCCGCTTCACCCTGGTTGTCTACCGCGGGGGCTATGTCGCGTACCGGAGTGACTTCAAATTCGGCAGCGACGAGCCCCGCCACGATTTCAGCCAACACGGGAACAAGGTGCGGCTGGACAAGTGGCAGCCGCTCCTGGAGCACCGCCGTCATCTCGCGTTCCTCGGCTGCGGTCAGGCCATCACCAAGGCCGCCGCGTGGGAAGCGGAGACGGCGACGCTGGAATACGAGGGGCTCGCGGCCACCAAGGCAGCGGCGCAGACGAGCCAAGCCACGGGTATCTCCGAAGGTGCGACCATGCTCGACGCTTCGCCGCTTCTTTCGGTCGAAGAAGTTCGGGGTGTTACCGGGTTCGCCGGTGAGTTCGACGTCGGCCGCATGGTCGATCGCGTTCGCAGTGACGTCTACGACAGCCGCCACTTTCGGGCCAAGGGCAAACCCGAAGCCTACGATGTCGGTTTGCGCGTGTGGGCGATGGGGCCCACCGGGGCTGAAGAGCAGTTCTCCAAGCTGGTGAAGGAATTGCCGGCCGCTTTCGCAACCGAAGAAATCGGTGACCGCTCGTTGCGCGCGCGCGGTGGCGACGTCCTCGGCCTGGCATTCTTGTTGCGGGAGCGTGGACTCGTCCTGCAGCTTAGCTGCGGCACTTCGCAATGCACGGAGCCCGGCATGATCCTTCGTCTCGCGAAACTGGTGGAGAGCCACGTCGGCGAGCTGCAAGCTCCGTCGAGCAAGCAGAGCAACCCATGAAAGGCAGCGCGCGGATTTTACTAGCTCTTCTGGCCTCGGTGGCGACGCCGCGCTTGGCCCACGCGTGGGATCCGGCCACGACGCACGCCGGGATGACCGAACGAGCGGCGGCGATTTCCAAGTTGCACGCGACGCTGGTCCACGACCTCGACCGAGCGCTCGGCCTTTTCGAACCGCTTCGTCTGGACTTCAGCTTGCTCGACCGCAACCAGGCACGCAGCCTCAAAGCTCGGCTCGAAATGCTCGACCCGGCGGGTGGCTGCCGGCCGAGCCCGGATGCCGTCGCGACGGCCTCCGCATGGCTTCGGGCAGGGGCGGTGCTGGCGAAGACCCCGCCCGAACGCGGCCGCAATCATTTTCTCGAGCCGAGCACTCGCCAAGGGCTCGACGATGGCGGTGGCCTATCGGGAACGCTTTACGCTGCTCGCCTGACCTTGGACGAAGGCACCACCATGCGCGACACCGCCACCGGCCAGACCTTCGACCTGGAAGGAATGTCCGCGCTCGAGTGGGTGCACTCAGCGCGCAACGACCTCGGCTTGGCGACTTTCCTTGAGCAATGGGCACTTGCGACCCGGGCGACGCAACCGAATCAGCGCGACACCGCCCTGGTGCGGGCTCTGTTGGCGCTGGGCGGGACGTTAGCGGTGCTCGAGGACATGGGGCAGCCTGCCTACGTTCGCAATGATTTTCGTTCCGAGTTCCTCGCGCGTGAAACAGGGTCAGCTCTGGAGCGGTTCGTTGCCGACCGCTACGGTGCGGTTGGGTTGCCGGCTTCCTCGAAGCCTGTCGCGCGACCCGACTTCGATAGCTTCTTCGTGGCGCCCGATGGCAAGGGACTGGCGCAGACGACCCAGCAGCGTTTTTTCTCGACCGGAACGCTGCCGCAGGATCTGAGCATCGACGCACAGGAAAGCAACGCGGACATCACGGCAGCCGCCAACCGGACTTTGCGCTTCGGCGAGCCGAGCCTGTCGACGCTCGATATTCGGCAAGACGGCAAGACCCGCTACGTTGTTCGTGATGGCATGCGCCTCCTCGCTTACGACTGCGGCGGCAATCGTGTGCGCTTTTTCTTGGATGAGCGGATTCGGCAGGACCTAGCCAGGCGTTGGTTGCCGGAAATCGAAGCCTACGCGGCTGGCATTGTTGACCATCTCCTTCGGCACAGGCTGCAAATCAAAGTGGCCGACGGAAAGGCGGAAATCGCCATGGTAGGCGAGAGTAGCGCAGGCCTTGCTGGAAAGAGCATCCACGTCCTCGTCGAGGATGCAGCCGGCAAGCGTCGAGAAATTGCCTCGAGCTCGATTTCGGCCGACCCTCTGTCGATTCGACTTCCGAGCGACGCGCGCAAGGTTGCTGCGTTTATCCAAACCGACGGTGCTGACGGTTTCGTCGCTTCGTCGGAAGCTCGCCTGCCGTAACGGCGCACCCCAAAAATTGCGCGTGAGCGCGAGCCTTCCAGACCGTTCTCCGACGGTGAGAGCGGCAGCTGCTGGGATGTCTCGCGTTCTCATCCGTTGGCTTGGCTACAGATGCTGCGTCCCCAGTAAAAAGTTGATCGTTTTTCCGTTTGCACGGCTCGTCCCCGTGCCAGACTTTGCCTTCTTGGAATCTTCACTTGGCTTCGTGAGGACCGGCTGTTTCGAAGGTGAAGCGAAGCTGTTGCGCATTTGATGAGGCTGCGAAGGTCTTAGCTCGCTACGGTTCAGCGTGGAGTTAGCAAGGGGGGCGACCATGACGAATCTATCGACGAATGCATTTCTGATAGTGGCTAGGCCAGAGACCACGACGCCGAAGGAGGTCTGGCTCTCGCCTGACTACGACGATGACGACGACGCCGACGAGGACGATGCGGACGATGAAATTTCGCAGGGGTCGTGGCGTGGTCAGAGCTGGCAATCGCGTTCGGATTTCGGCTCGCCCGAGTGGTGGACGCAGGCCTAGCCCGGCGCCCAGCTGAGAGCGCTACTGCCGGTTCAGAATTTCGGTTGGCAGAGCATTCCCCGCAGCAGACAGCTTGGTCGCCAGGGACGAATGGGCGCCGGTAACCGTGAAGGAGCCGGCGTCATCGTTGCCTGGAATCCAAGTCAGCAGAGCGTGGGCCGACACCTGGCCGTCTAGACTTGCTTTGGGTTCGGCAATTTCCACGACCTTGAGGGAGCTGTCGGCGAGCAGCGTCGCGTGAACG
>CAZTTW010000144.1:0-8720 GCA_964616265.1 uncultured Myxococcales bacterium
GTGCCCGCGAGAATGCGCACCATGTTGCGCAGAAAGGCCGTGCCTTCGACCTCGATCGAGATGAGTGGGCCGTCGCGGGTGACATCGAAGCGACGGAGGATGCGCACGGTGTTCTTACGGTCGCAGTCGGCGGAGCGGAAAGCGCGGAAGTCGTGCTCGCCTAGCAGTCGCCCGGCGGCTTCGCGCATAGCGTGCGTGTCGAGCGCGTCGTAGACGTGCCAGCTGTGGCGCGCGTAGCGTGGCGAGCGCACGGGATGGTTCCACACGCGGTAACGGTAGATTTTTCCGCGGGCGTCGTGGCGCGCGCTGAAGCCCGCCGGAACGTCGGCGAGCTCCAGGACGGCGATGGTCGCGGGCAAATGGGTGTTGAGCCCGCGCAGAAAACCGAGCGCGGGAATGCGTGAGGCGATCTCGACGTTCGCGACTTGGGCCTCGGCGTGCACGCCCGCATCGGTGCGACCAGCGCCCGCGACCAGGACGTTCTGTCCAGTCATTGCGTGAAAGGCCTTTTCCAGGCAGCCCTGGATGGTCTGCTGCCCGTCCTGGCGTTGCCAGCCGGCGAAGTCCGTGCCGTCGTACTCGACGACCAGCTTCAGCGTGCGCAGCGGAGGTGGCGCGTCGTGGGTCACTAAAACTCGAACATGAGGCCGGCGAACCAGGTGTCATCGCCGACACGCAAGACATCTTTGCGGTAGAGCCCGGAGCCGTTGATGTGGTCCAGCTCGAAGAAGGCGTAGGTGTGGTTCACGCCCGAGTCGGCGTCGAAGCCGCGCGCGGCGCTCGGGTCGAGAAAATCCAGGCTCAACGAGAGTCCGACGGCGGCCTGCCAGCCCATGGTGCCGCCTTGGCCTTTGTTGTTGCCCGACCATGCGACGTCGCCGTTCCCATTCGTAACGGTCCAGATGGTGTAGTTGAGCCCGAGCTTCGCGTAGGGCACGAGAGGAATCTTCCAGCGATTGGCTGCTTCGTCCAGACGGTAGACGACAAGAGCGGCCAGCGGGATGAGGCGCAGACCGGTGTTGTCTCCCGAGCGTCCCTTGTTAGCCGCATTAGGATCCGCAGAGTCCGGAATAGGACACGTGCCGTCGGGTTGCAACCCAGCCTGCGTGCAGGCCTGCGCGTTTTCCTTGTAATAGCCGATCACGCCACCCAGCGAGAGCGTGCCGAATTCCTGCAGGAATTCCCAGTCGAACTCGATCTGCCACATGGGCCGGCGCTTGGTGCCGAAAACGTCTGCGTGGGGCGTCGTCTTGCTAAACTCCGAGTCGACGTTCGGCGTGTACAGGCCGAAGCGCGCTTCGATGGCAAACTGACGAGGCGTTCCGGCCCAGGCCTCGTCCGGTCGGTCTTCGGCAAACGAACTATCGTAGTAGACGGGTTGCGCGCTCGCTTGGCCGGCTAACAGTGTCCCCGCCGCAAGCACAAGGACGAATGGCCCCAAGCTCGGTGGGCCCCTCCGTCGCCGCACGATGAAGATGAGCGCCAAGCCCACCAAGCAGATTCCGAGCGCCGCGCTTTGCCGAGAATGCCGGCTGGCGACCGCGCAAAATCCGCCCTGGGCTGATCCGCCCACGTCTTTGTATTCGGAGTAGAAGTCGACGGTGGGAATTGGCATACCGGGAGCGATATTGGAGATAGCGCCGAGATTGCCGTACCTATCTACTGCGGCCGCTCCGACGCTGTACCAGATTCCGTTCTGCAATCCGGTGATGCGATAGCTATTCGTGTTTGCCGGAATGAGACCCGAACACAGGTAGAGAGGATCGAGACTGGAGAATGGACCGCTCGTTGTCGGGACGGCCGCAGTATTCGCAGGGCAGGTATTCGCGGGCGTGTCGTACTTCGCACCAAACGAGCCGGATTTGAAAACCTGAAGGTCTGCACCGCGCTGACAAAAGAGCTGGATGCCTAAGAGAGTCGTGTCGGTCGCGATATTGACGCCCGAGGGCCAACTCCAGGTCACCTTTAGCGCTTCGTTGCCGCCTTCGGCTACCACATTCGTAGGCACAACCGGAACGTTACCCACGAGAGCCACAGGAGCAGATGGACCGGGGTCGAAGTCAGGACCGAGGCCGGAGTTGGTTTGCGCCCAGAATTGGATACTCGTCTGCGTGCTCGTTGTACTGCAAAGGGTGGCCGAGTCGCAGCTGTTCTTGCATGCGGAGGCCAGGGAGTTGAAAAGATAAGCAACGGGAATCGGAGGACTCTCGTAGTAATTCACCTGTCCGAAGAGCGCCATCCCGAACGAGAATCCAGGGTAGTTGCCCGGGTCGAGAAGATTCGTGCAGTAGTCTGCGAGAGTGCCGCCCAAAACGGGGTTGCTTGCAGTAAGGCAGTCGACGCCGGTGGCGCCCGCGAACAAGCGCCCGATGCCTTGGCCGCCGGTCAAGTTTGCTTCGAGCAGAGTCTGAACCTTCTGTCCGGCGCCCGAAGCCGGCTGGATGACGATCTTGAACTCTCCCATCGGGTCCTGGTCGCATTGGCAGCGCGCCTGGTTGAAGAAGTACTGCTGGTCGACGGAATTCATCTGGACCCAGTTCTTGCCGTCGTATTTCTCGAAGAGAATGGTGAAGTCCGTGGCGGCCAAGGCCGTCGTGCCCACGGTTCCGCCGGCCCCGGTCCCGGTGATGCCGCCGGTCTGGGCGGAGGCGCCCTGTCCGCCAACCAGTACGAAAACCGCACCGACGAAAGTCAAAGCCAAGATGCTTCTACGAGGTATTGAACGCATGTGCTTGGCCCCAAGTGTGCAATGCGGGTGCCGTTCGTCGCGCTCGTCTATCTGCGCGAGATCGCGTGGAAAATTCAGTGGTTGGCGGTCGCTAGGGAGCGGCTTCTGATCGGCTGGCATGGCTTGTCGGCGTCTTTCGCCAAAGTGGCAAACCACCTTGCCATCGTGGCCGGGAAGAGGCAACGGCTAGCCGTCGAGCTCGATCTGATGCGTTTCGCGGCGAAGGTTGGCTACCACGTCGGGCGGAATGTCGACGTCGCCGTAGCAGGACGAGGCGTAAAGATCGGTGAGCTGCGCCAGCACGGCTGCGCCTTCCAGCTTGGCCGTGCGGAGCCGTTCCAGATATTCGTGGGGTGTTTCCGTCGGCAGACGCGGCTGTCCGGCTGCGGCCAGGCGTTTCAACGTTGCATGATAGACGCGCTCGATGGGGGCTTGCGAGCGCTGGCCGATTTCGGCGCTCCGGCTGTTCCGGCGCCACCGGCCGAGGCGTTTGCGCTGACTGACGAATACGATGACCGCAACGAAAAAGCCTGCCGCGATCAGCGCTTGCCGCCGCGAGAGCCCACGCATGCGCTGGCCGCCGCCGTAGCCGCGTGCCGAGAAGCCCAGCTTGTGGCCGAGCTTTTGCGCGAGAAGAAGCTGCTGGCTGGCGCTGTATTCGACAACCCAGCGCCCCCAAAGCAGCTCGGCAGTATCCACCACCTGGCGGAACGCGCTCATGCGGGAGCCTCGCGCGAGCGCAGGGGTTGCGTCGACGCGTACCCAGCCTTCCTGGCCGAGATAGGCCTCGACCCACGAGTGGGCGCGATTTTCGCGCACGGTGACCGCTTGCCGAAGGTCGTTCCATTCGCCGCCCAGGAATCCGTTCACGTAGCGCGTGGGCACGCCGCTCATGCGCAAAAGAATGGCCGCCGCCGAGGCGAAGTACTCGCAGTGGCCGTCCTTTTCGGCGAACAGAAAGTCCTCCAGCGGATCCTCGATGCTCGAGTTGCGCTTAAGGTTGGTCGTGTAGCTGTGCGTGCGCCGCAACCACGCCACCACGGCTTGGACTTTTGCGGTCGGCGCTGCTTGTCCAGCCGTGATGTCGTTCGACAATGCCGACAGACGCGTAGACAAGGAAGCGGGGACGCGCAGGTAGTTGTCGAGCGCCCCGGCGGGTAATTGCTCGATGCCGAGGCTGCGATGATTGGGGTGAGGCCGGTTTCCAAGAAGCGAGAACGCACGGTAGCGCGCGCCTAGGAATTCGGTCATCGCCTGGCGGCGCTCGAAGGGATTGACCGGATTCACCCGGAACATGCGCAGGGATACCTCGTCGGACCAGCGCGGCTCCATCTCCACGGCGGTGAACGCGCCCGGTGCTGGCGCCGGAATGTCGAACAGGATTGGTCGATCCAAGGCGAAGGCGACAGGATGGGAAAGTGCCACGATCTCGACGGTGTGCTCGACCGCTCCGTCCAGTGTGGCTCTTCGACCGCGCGGCGAATTTTCTTCCAGCGGTGGGCTCACCCAATATTCGCGACCGAGAGTGGGCGACGGAAGGCTACCAAGCCGGGTGCGCGTCTGGTCGTCGTGCGAGCGCAGCCACTGTCCCTTGTCGTACGTGTCGTAGACGGTGCCGCGCCAGTAAAGCGAGGCGATGGCACGTTCGCGGACCTGGTCGCTGCCGATGGCTGCGATCGATGGAATCTGTGCGCGCAGAACGACGGTCTGATTGTCGGTGGAGATCACGCCGTACATGCCCAGCTTGACCTCGTCGGTGAAGCCGGCAATGCCGACGGGCCTGCGTACGCCGCCCAAGATGAAGCCAAGTCCCACGCGCGGAACCAGGGCGAAGACCAGCGACGAACCCAGCAGCACGAGCAGTGCTACGGCGCCCGTCGAGGCAAAGAAGCCGGTGCCTACCACGCGACGGGAATTGAGCACGCGGGTTGCCGTCACCTGCTCGGTTCGCGACTCGGTCGCGTGCCTGACGATATAGTTTTCTTCGATTTCCCGGCGCAGGTGAAACAGAACCAGCGTCCACGTCGCCAGCACGACGTAGATGCCGAATCCCACGATGAAGACCACGCTGGTGGCCAGCCACGCCGCCGCCAGCAGGATCAAGAAGGACAGAATGAAGACCTGTAGATAGTCGCGATTGCTCCGACGCTGGAAGAGCTTGAGCGCGAGCAGGAAGAGCACGAAATTGATGAAGGGCAAAAGGTCGACATCGGGGAAACTGTGCGCTACTTGGAAGGCGGCGCCGGCCAGGAAGACCAGCGTCAGCACATTCAGAACGACGGCCAAGCGGGCGACGCCACTGGCGAGCGACGTTTCCGGGTCGGCGTACCACGAGGCTGCCGAGAAAAGGACGACGAGGACGAGGGTCACCGCGCTGACCACTCCCGCGGTGCCGAGCGTGAACACCGCCGTGCTGGCGAGCAGATAGGTCGCGACCTTGTGCGCCAGCCGGAATCTCACGCGGATCTCCTGCTTGCCGTCTTGGCGCCAACGTCAATGCGTGGTTGGCCTGGTGCCGGCGTGATTTTCACGACGACCGAACCGGGCGCGGGCTGCGCCGCCGAGGCCGGGTCACGATTCCTGCTGGCTTCGACCAGGGCCAGGGCTCGCAAAATGCTGCTGCTCTGCACGCTGCCCACCTCAGGTCGCAGGCCGACGGCGCCGGCGACGAGGCCGACGCGCAGTCCGCGCCGAAGCAGCAAAATGGCGAGGGACGCCGCGTACGACACGGCGGACTCGAACGCTTCACCGTTGGACGGTTCGGCGGTTTCGAGCGCGATGACGACGGCCCGTCCGGTTTGTTCCTCGAATTCGCGGACGAACGGGCGACCTCGCCGCGCGCTGGTTCGCCAGTGGATGCTGCTGGGATCGTCGCCCGCGCGCAGCTCGCGCAAGCCATGGAATTCGCCGCTGCGAGCGAGGGTCGGGCTTTGCTTCTCGCCGAGCTGAGCGAGCCCCGTACGCAAGAGCGGATCGGAAATCGGGATCAGCGCCGGGTAGACCAGCAGATCGGTCGGCGCGTGCACATCGATCGAGCGGCGCAAGAGCCCGAACGGAAAACGCGTGGACAGTCGCAAGCCCACCAGCGGGTGGATCCCGCGGCGTGCAAGCGTGCGCCGATACGAGGTCTCTTGCCGCCGCTGAGCCGGAATCTTGAGGAAAAAGCAGCGCCGATCCACGGGGGTGCCGTCGGCGGAAAGATCTTCAACTTCCAGGGAAAAGGTCGCGACTTGCTTCTTGCCGTTGCGAACCGCGATGCCCATGAGAAAGGGGCTGCCGGCGTAGATGGCGTGCGGTAACTGGCGGACAGGCTGCAGTCGCCGCATCGACGCCTCGGCCAAGACGCCGTTGGCGATCAGCAGGCAAAGCAGCATCCCGAAGACGAGGAAGAGCAGGTTGATGCCGCCGTTGACTGCGGCGAAGCCCAGCACCAGCGTCGCGCCGATGAACCACTTGCCTTCGCGGGTCAGTCGGAACTTGCGCGGGGGCCGCCACCAGCGCCGCATGCGAAAACCCGAGCGCGCCACGAGCGTCCTTTAGGCCGGGATGGGAACACGGCCCAGCACGTCGCTGATCACGCGTTCGGCTTCTTCGCGTACGCGGCCGGTCGAGTCGAGCTGATTGGTTAGCACCAGACGGTGGGCGAGGGCGGGCAGGGCGAGCACTTTCAGATCGTCGGGAAGGACGTAGCTGCGCCCCGCCGCCAGCGCCGATGCGCGGGCCAAGTTTCGCCACGAGAGCTCGCCGCGTGGGGAAATGCCCAAGGAAAGGAAGGGCGACCTGCGCGTCTCGTGCGCCACCTCTACGATGTACGCGGCCAGCTCGGGCGAAAAATGCACGCGCGCGGCGGCCTCTTGCAGAGCGACGATATCGCCGAGGGAAAGGACCGGTTGCACTTTGGCCAGGGACTCCTCGGCGGAGACGGGTGCTTCGAGCAGGAGCGCCCGCTCCACGTCGGCGGAGGGATACTCGAGTCGAATGCGCAAGCAGAAGCGGTCCATCTGCGACTCGGGCAAGGGATAGGTCCCGTAGTGCTCTTCCGGGTTCTGGGTGGCGACCACGAGGAAGGGTTGCTCGAGCCGGTAGGCGGTGCCGTCCACCGTGACCTGGTTGTCGTTCATCGCTTCGAGCAGCGCGCTTTGCGTACGCGGCGTGGTGCGGTTGATTTCGTCGGCCAGGATGACATTGGCGAAGAGCGGACCAGGCTTGAACTCGAACTTGCCGGTGCTCGCGGCCAGCACCGACACGCCGATGATGTCCGACGGCAGAAGGTCGCTGGTGAACTGGATGCGGTGGAACGTGCCGCCGATGGCTGCCGCCAAGGTGCGCGCGAGCGTTGTCTTGCCCACGCCGGGGACGTCCTCGACCAAGAGGTGACCGCGCGCCAGGAGCGCCAGCACGCAGTTGTGGATCGCTTGCGGCTTGCCTCGGATCACGCGCGCAACGGCACGCTCCAGCCGGTCGATCGACTCGGCCACGTTCTTGACCTGATCCGCCGCCATCAGGTGGCTCATCCGCACAATCATACAACGTCCCCGACCGTCGTGACGTACAAGGTTGCGATCGAGCCGTCAGGCCTTCAATGCAGGCGGCGCAAGATACGAGGGGGAAAGAACCAAACCAGCGTGGCGCGATGCTTGGACTTGCGCCGCACCTCCAGCAGGGCAACTCCCCCCTTGCGATAGGCGAAGGCCGACCCCGCCGTGCTTCCGAGAAGCTTGGCCGTCAGGCTCGAGATCCAGTCTTCGTGCCCGACGAGGAGGACGGTGTCCTCCTCGCTAAATCGGCGAACCGTGTCCCAGATGGCGGACCAATCGCCGTCGGCGAGCGCGGGCAAAACGTCGACGTCGATACCGCGCCACGCGCCCGCCACCACGTCGGCGGTCTGTCTTGCACGCAGGAGCGGACTCGAAAGGATGGCCCGCGGCTTCTCGATCAGCTTGGCGAGCTGGCGGGCAACGGGCTTGAGCTTCTTGGCGCCGCCGGCCGTAAGAGGGCGATCCGCGTCGGCTAGACCACTCCTTCCGGCTGGCACCGCAACGCCGTGACGAAGGAAAAGGAGATGCATGTTGTGCTTTCGCCGTCTATTTCTCGAACATCGGTGCCAGATACGGCTTGAGCGCGTCCATCTTCCATTGCACTGGCGTGACCCAATCGTCGCTCAGAATGCCGCCCGTGTCGCCGGAGTTCGGATTCCAGCACCAGTACGACCACGAGTACGTGTTGCCGAGGGTGCCGAGGAGAGTGTCGAACCACTTGCCTTCGCTGCCGCCGACGCCCGCACGGTCCTTGATACCGAATTCGCCGATCAGGACGTGGCCGAGGTTCTGCTTCATGAGAAAGTCGAAGTGCGGGGTCCAGACGGCCGGCAGATTCGTGGGGAATTGGGCGTCGGTGAACCACGTCTGGTCATGAACCTCAGGACCGTATTCGTGGGCCGAATACACGAGCTTGTCGGGAGGGTTCAGCTTGATGGGCGCGTTCTTGGCGCCGCTGAGATTGCCGCCCCACCAGTAGGTGTCAGTGCCGACGATGCTGACGCCTTCGACGACGATCAGCACGTCGGGGTTCGCTTCCAGAATGGCGTTGCCGCATTTTTCGGCCGCTGTATTCCAGTCCGTGGTGATATCACCTTTGCCCCACGAAGCTTTTCCGTGCGGCTCGTTGTCGAGGTCCACGGCAACGACCGTGGGATTGCCAGCGTAGCGCTTGACCATGGCGACCCAATCGGCAATCCACTGTGCTTCCGAGGTTGAGGCGGTGTACCAGACTTCTTCCTTGTCGTAGGCGTCGGGATCGCGCGAGTGATCGTCGAGAATCAACTTGATACCGAATTCGCCGGCCGCCTGAACGACGAGATCCAGCATTTCCAAGGGGGACTTTCCCTTGAGGTCGGAATTCATCGGATCCGTGCCGTCGTAGGGATCTTTGCCGCTTGTATTGACGGACTGGGCGGTGGCGTTCGGCCGCAGGATGGCGTTGGACCACGGCA
>CAZTTW010000145.1:0-8714 GCA_964616265.1 uncultured Myxococcales bacterium
CGAGAGGTGGACGACGGGGACTCCGGCCTCGCACAGCAGGTGAAGAGTCTGCGGAGTGATCGACACGTTTCCACAAAGAACAAGCTGACTGAGATCCTTGAGACGGGCTTCGCCAATCTTCTGCTTGGCTAGGGTGACCCGGATGGCCTCACCGCTCTTGCCGACATAGGCGCCTTGTTCTTGCACGTAGAAAGGTACCGCGTCGTCGCGCGCGGGGTATAGCCGCCTGATCGCACCGTCTGCTCCAGCAACTTCGGGGACCTGGGTCAGCGCCAGGGTCTCGTCTGGCAAGCAGATACCAGAGAGAGAGCATCCGCGGCACTTGGGACTGTCGTCGAGCGGTGCAGGAAGTGTTCCACCTTGGGCATCGAGTGCGTTGTGAATGCTAGCGACGATCTCGCGGGTTCTGGCCTCAAGCTCCGGTGTGAACGGAACTTCAACGTGCGTGCGCGAGCCAGCGTAGTAGACGATTCCGTGATCAACAGTGTATCCGTGGGCGCGAAGGACGAGGCCCTGTGCCATCAACTGAACTCGCTCAGGCTCCCAGCTACCCACGGCGTTGTCGGGGGCCGCGGCTCGCTTTGTCTCGACGGGCACCGCTGATCGGATACCAACGACATCTGTGATATTGGTCTCGACCAGATCGAGCTTCGCGAACAACCTGAGCACGTCGTCAGAGAGGCTCACCGAACGGTTCACTTTGGGGGCCGCCTCGTCGGCAACCTCGACAGCCGAAGGCAGCACCTCGTCCTTCGCATCTACTCGTCGATGAAGCCAGCGCCCCTCGTCGGTGCTGGCGTTGTCCGCCCACCGGCCTCCCACGTAGGCAAGATGGAACCTTCGGGCGCAATAGGCATACTGCGCGACCATGTCACCCGTCACCACGCCGTCCGCGGCGGCGACACTCGCCTTTCGTTGGCCTTCGTGGGGAATCAGAGCGACTTCCTCACGCGGGCCGCGCCGCCCGAAACCGTTGCGACTTGCCCACCGTCACGTGGTCAGCGCGATAGGCTTCGACCACGCCAATGGCGTTGAGATGACTCCTGTCCGGTGCATCGGCGGCCAACCCTGGATGAGCAACAAGGGACTTGACGACCGAGATCGGCAAGAACGCTTCCCAGACTGGCCAGGTAAAGACTTCCCCATCTTCGAGTTTCACGGTCCCCGTGGTCGCGAGACCGCGTCCCTGCGGGACCGCGGGAAACAAGGTCAGCGCCTCGTAGGCCAAGAGGTTCGCTCCGTGCATTGTCACCGATCCGGCGTCGGGACTCTCGGCCTGGTGGGCATATGGTCGAACATCCCGAGGATCCCAACCGAGGCTGTACTTGTCATCCTGGTAGCGCCACGTCTCGAAAAGACTTTCCTCGATTTGGCGCGGCGACACCCGTCCCATGAGCAGCCCAATGTCCGTCAGCATGTTCTTGCCGCTGTTGCCGTTCTGCTTGGAGAAGCGCGTCGGGGCGAGGACTCCATCCTTGTCAAAGATGGATTCGCATCCGAAGGCGGCAAAGAAATCGGAGGCGCGGCGATCTGCGGGAGTTGCCCCAAGCGCCGCCTGTCTGGCCAATTTCGCTAGACTGGCCGGGCGGACCTTCAAGTTTGGCCCGAGCGCCGTGGTGATGTCCGGCGTTGCACCTGCCTCCGCAGCGATGGACCTTTCCTGTTGCGCTTGGGCTAGTTTCGCTTCAAGCGGTGCCACCTCGGCCCCTAGAAACGCTGCCGCTTCTGGGCTGTTTCGCTTGAAGACCTTTGCTTTGATGCGAGTCTTGAACGTCTCGTTGGCGTCTTTCAGTTCCTTCTTGCCAGCCGCTACCACCTTGTCGAGTGCCCGCAGCGCCTTCTCGTCATCCGCCCTTGGCGTGCGGTGTACCCCAGCGTGGAGCATGTTGAGAAGCTCCCCGCGGGAAACATCCCCAGGCACTTTCAACCTTGGCCGCCACGCGCCTTGCCGTTCGGACCAGGCAAGTTGAACTTGCCCACCTGGCCAGGCCCGATCGGCGACTACCAGCGTTCCCAGTGCCGCCATGAACGCCAACGGGTTGTCTGCGGGCAAGCCGTCGAGATCGAAGATCGTCATTCGCCCGCCTCTTGTTGTTCCTGCGCACTTGCTCGATGATCCGCCAACCGCACAATCGCCTCTAGCAATGCTAGCCCCCACCAGCCATACCGACGCACCAGCCGCCAGAATCTTTCGGGCATGCCCGAGTCGAGGCGTTCTAGGCCAGTGGCACTTGAGGTTTGTGTTTTCTCGGACGCAAGCTTCACATCCACCGGCTTCTCGTCAAAGACAACCGGGGCGAATGGTCGGCAGCGCCCGTGATGAGACCCGATCAGATGAAGCACAAGATCCCGGTCGGTCGCACCCGCCAACGCCTGCAATGCAGAATCCGCCAGTCGCACCGATACCAATTCATGGCGCGCCCCCTTGGGATAGGCAGCCTTCGACCTTGCGGCCTCGATAGCTCTTGGCGTGCGTGGAACCGACCCCGACTTGGCGAGCGGTGCCGCCGCACGAGCGGCCGCAAGTCGATCACCGTTGTGTAGCCAAACCTGAAAGCGAGGATCTAACTTTCCAACATCGTGCAGCCGAGCGGCCAGTTCACAGTCGGAAACCACTTCGCTCGGGAGCCCGCCAAGCCCAGCGAATCGCGCAGCCAAAGCGCCAACCCGCTTGAGGTGGTCGTCGAGACCAACCTCGCGACTGGATGCGCTTGCGGTGGCATCCTCGTCGGTGAAGTCTGCATCGCCCCCCGCAGGTAGCGGCACGGGAGTGGACACGACCAGCCCGATGCCACTGGGATGCCGCGAAACCCGCAGCCGTCGCGTGCGCGCCAGGTGGCCAGAGACCAAACGAAGCCATGGCTTCGCACCTGAATCGGAAGCGATTCGAGCAAGCAAGTCGCGAACTTGCCCATCTTCGACCGAATCATCGCTTGGCGCCACTGAGGCCAGCGCCATGATCTCCTTGGCTAGCGCCTCATCGGTCAATAACCAGCCAGGTACGAGTGCCGCATGGATTCGGATGACTGCACGCCGGCGTTTGGCCTGCACCTGGTCGCCCAAGTCAGCCACCGCACCTTCGATCCCAGGTGCCCATCCGAAGGCATCGCAGCCTCCGTAGGCGGCAGGAACCACCAAAGTGTCACCTGGTCGAATCGCCTTCGGATCGGTAACAACTTCGGTGTCCTCGGAATCGGGGCCGCGCCAGCGAAGGCACGCGCGCCCGCAAACCCCCTGTTCCTCGTCCTCGTCGGGCTCAGCCACGCCTTCGAGATCTGCGGTTATGGGCGCCGCTGCTTGGTTCAACCATGCTCGAACTGCATACAGCGGCACAGCGATCGCTTCCGCCGATGCTGGGCCACACGCGGCAACTGTCTCGATCCAAGAAGCGCCGTCTGCCGGGTCAAGGTCAGCTCGCCAAACGACGTGAACCTCCGCCGTCCCCATCTTCGGCCCGTGTAGGTAGATCGAAGGGTCGGGATCCGCGCTGGTGATCGGCGAAGTTTGCGCCCAACAATCGCAGTGGCTCGGCAGAACTACGGGTCCTTCGGGTAGATCGCGCGATGTCCGACGGAGCACATCCGCTCTGGCCTCGGAGCCACCGTCCAGCAAGCCTTCGACCGATGAGATACCTAGATCCACTGTCCGGTCAGCGCCCTCGCCAGTAGCCTGCTCGCCCAGCCATTTCCACGTTTTCGCCAAGGCAGAACCGTAGATGGGATCCTTCTCGCTCGACTCTGCCTGATCGGGGCGAACGATCACGGCCCCAGGTGACGAATCCGCTGTGCCCAGCCGGTTCAAGCGCCCGAAGCGTTGGCGAAGGGCATCGAGCGGACAGCACTCGGTCACGAGCGCATCGAAATCCACATCGGCCCCGACTTCAAGGCACTGCGTGGCGACGACCACCATCGCTCGCACGGGTCGAACACGACCTGGCTTCGCCATAATCCGTTCGGCGTGCGCCTCAAGCAGAACGTCGCGATCTGCCGGGCGCACTCGCCCGGTCAGCAGAATCACGTTGGCATCGAGCTTGTTCTTTCCCGAGTCTACCGTGCGCTGCCGGATCGCCTCGAATATCGCCCGAGCAGTGGCCACCCGGTTTACGAGTACACCCACTAGCGCGCCGTCCTTCGCGAAGTCCACGGCGTTCTCCACAGCGGTCGCAACAAACCCTTCTTCTTTGGTCTTGGCAACCACAAGGTGTGTCGGCTTTGAGACAGCCAGACGGCGCCCCAGGATCGGGTGCGCCAGATCTTCAGCCTGGGCTTTGAACACGTCGGTTTCGGCTGGCGGAGTAGCCGTCATGGTCACCACGTCGAAGGGCAAATTCAACGGCTTCTCTGCCCACTGCGTGCCTCGATAGCGGGCGACCCAGCCGAGGGTTTGGGTGAACGGCCGAGAGCAGTGCGCTTCGTCCACGATGACTAGCGAGTCGTTTCCGATCAGCCCGGCATGGATTGGCCAGGCTGACGGCGACAAGCCGTATCCGCGGTAGAGCAAGCGGGACCCAACCTGATCGACCGTCCCGACCACAACCGTTGGCTGCGATGGACTCCTGCTCCAACGGTCGTCGCGGTAGATGCCACCACGAAGGATTGCGGTGGCGAGTGGTACTTCATCAGGGCCTGCAAGCGCGCGAAGCCGATCCGCAACCTGCGAAAGCAGGCCGTCCTTCGCTGCGGCCAAGCGAGCTGCGATCCTCTTTGCTCGGGAGTACGCCTCGTCCACGACGATGCGGCGGTCGATGACGAAGAAAATACGCCGGGCCTGTCGGCGTGGCCGCTCCGTCCCCACCTCTGCGGCTAGGGCGAAGATGGCCACATCGAGGCACGCGGTCTTGCCACTGCCGGTAGGCATCGCGATGACAGACGGCCAGCCGGTTTCGAGGACCTGCGTCGCCAACCGGGACTGCCATGGAAATGGATCGCAGCCGTGAAGAGCCTGGAAGAAATCCGGGAAGGAGCCCGCCGTGAGTGGGATCATTGTGAACTACCTGCGCTTCGCAGGGGCCGAAAGAAGCCGTAGCCGCGAAATCGGCCCGCTCCGAGAAGGACAGGACCGGCCACGTCATCTGCAAAAACGATGGCAGAGTGCGAGTGCCAGCGGCTGGGCACTCCCCCCTTTGCTGGCAGCGAAGGAAACTCGCGCGCTGTGGGAACCCCTAGATGTAGCGATACAGGATGCACTGTCACCGCCACTGGACGAGGAAGCCCCACATGCTCGCACGCCCGCGCGACCGACTCTTCTGCATCACCGTCTTTCTTTGGAAAGCGATCTAAGACAACGGGGGTGATTGAGGCCCAGCGTCGCGAAGGTGCGAGCCAAGTCTGAGCATTTAGGGCAACCCGGCCTTCACCGTCAGCGCCTTCACCCTCTAGATCCCATGTCCCGATACGGCCCAGCGTCAGATGCTGAATCTGGGCAATCGCTCGAACGCACTCCTCAGATTCGGCCGGGGAAAGCCCGAGAGGCAGGACTGCCGCCATGCCCAAAAGATGCCCGTCGGCGTGCTCGTGTCCGACATCGGCCAGCGGAACATAGGCGACGTGCGCTCGGCGTGTGGGCTTTCCATCAGCCGTGTGGCCAGAAAGGATCTCGCACGGTGGTTGCTCCGCATTTGCCATACCTGCGCCTCGCATAGCCCCGGTCAAGGCGAGCGTGGAAACAAGCCCAAGACGACTTCCAGAAACGCGGCGAAGAACTAAGAAGTCACCTGCGAAATCACCGGCCAGAACATCGCGCGCCGCTGTCAGCGGTGGCCCATACCCGGACCACGCACCCGGTCCAGGTCGGCGGGCGCTCGGCCGGCCTTCCGCGTCCGTTGCTTCGAAGTCCGCGATCAGTTGGTCGAGCCGACCAGCCTTGGCCACTCGCAACCTCATCGGTGCGTTGCCGTCGATGGGAACAAGGGTGGGCTGGGGTGCCTCGTCCGCGAGCCAGGCCTGGACTAGCGTCGAAGAATGGCCGAGGTAGGTGACGTTTCGGCATAGTTCGGCCAGCGCAGCCCGATGCTCGCTTGGAAACTCGGCGTACCAGATGAAGTAGACCGTGTCCTCGTCCGGGACGACAGACGGAAAGTGGCGCTCAGCTTTGCGCCGATCATCGGGGTTGCCGTCCTTGTCGTTGACCGGGACGAAGAAACTGACCGTTTCCTCCGCCCTTCCGCACCCAGAAGCCCGAAGGGAAGGCGGAGGAAGGGTCTCAAGCCAAGCAAGCGCATCCTTCTCGCGCTTGTCTCGACCTCGGTTTCCCCACGCAGCGACGAGAGCCATGAACATGCGACCGGGGTGGGGAGGCCACTCGGCAGCCTCCCTCTTCGTCACCTGTGTCGCTACGGCCCGGCCAGTCAGATAACGGACTGCCAGGGCGAACATCACGAGCCCTCGGAAACCGAGGCTGCTGCAAGCTCGCGGCTCTTCTTAACCAGAGCCACAACGTCGGCAATCGGCTTGAGGGTCAATCCCTCCTTCTTCCAAGGCAACCCTGCGGCTACGGCAGCCGCGACGGCCTGCTTGAGCAAAGCCGCAGCTTCCTTGCCTGTGAGCGAGTACGTGGCTGGCGCGCTCCCAGGAGTGCCGAGAAGTTCCCACTGCGCGATCTTGGTCGCGACCAGCAGGCATCGAGAGCGCAAGTCGAGACCCCGGCCCTGAGCGAGAACGGCACCGCAAAGGGCGAGCGCAGCAAGAGCGGTCCTGGCCGCATCGTTCGTCTTCTCTTGTTCCGGCCCCAATTTTTCAGCCACGGGGAATCTAAGACGGCGCAGACCAGGAAGAGACAGCGTGGTGGTTTGAAGAGCCCGCGTGAGCGTCACGCCACCGCCATCCTCCGTGAGGGTGGGGGCGATGTTACCGTGGTTTGCCTCTGACGGCTTGCCCTCCTTGCCGAGCTTGACGGGTTTGCCGCTCTTGTCCTTTCCGGCTTTCGCCGGGTCGAGGGTCCACCCACCCCCTTGGGCCTCGAAGATCAGCCCCGATTCCTTCTGGATTTGTAGTGGGTCGATACGGCTCGCTGTCTTGCAGCCGACTTCCACGTCGATTCCGACGATTTCGGAAACAGCCACGCGCGGGAACTTCGCGCCACCGCCGCCCTTTGGTCCGGTGGAGTCCCACATGCCGAACACAAGTGCGGTGGGGCATATCCCAAACAGCGATGTGGCATTGGCGAGAGTGGCATCGGTGAAGCTCTTGCCATCGGGGGCGTCGCGAAAACGCGTCTTTCCGTCGGGCATGAGCGAGTCGCGCAGGATGGCATCGGCGATGCGGTGGGGAGCTTCGAGGCTCGAAATCTTCTGGATGTCCGGGAAGTGCTCGGTGAAGTCCACATCGATCACCGGCAGTTCAATCTCGGCTCGACGAGTAGCATCCAGCAGAGCCAGTTCGGCGCGGTTAGCCTGCGACGCCACCGAGTCCAAGATCACGCACTTCACGCGCTGTCCGCCGATGTTGCGATCTTCAAGCGCGTACTTGCCACCGGCGTAGGTCGGCGGAAAAACCTTGTCCGCTTGACCGCCGGCGGGTTCGAGATCCGAAACACACCGAAACGCCGCTGCGTCTCCGGCTACTGCTTTTTGAAGGGTACTGAGATCAAGACTGAGAGTCTCTGACATGGTCGCTCCTTCGGTGGGGTAGTGGGGAACTCGTCTCGGGACGCTAGCAGGTGGCACTGGCACGGATCCGCTTGAAAAGTGCTAGGCAGACGCGGCTACTGCGCCGCGCATCGTATCGCGACGCCTCATTCTTTCCAAGTCGATCGGCCGCCTATGTCGGTGACACGCGAAATGTCCGGGCTAAGTGGGCGTAGATGTCCGGGCACAAGCGGCGTAGATGTCCGGCCGTAGATGCGGCCGTCGGGCTCGACAGTAGTTTCTCATGGCCAGGAGGTTGTCCGCCTGGCGCTTCGACGCCGCAAGCCGGTCCGCCAACTTTTCATCCACCCCGAATCCCAGGAAGAACAACGTTCGCAAGGAATCCGGTTGACTATGTTTGCCACGCGCAGCGGCGTCAACCTGCCTCGCGCACCAGTTCTAGCGGTGCCCACGCATGGGTCTTCGGCGCCAACCTGGCGATCAGATCCCCGCCGCCGGCCTCATCGATAAGGCCGGTCTCCCACCACCCCAACCGTTTCGGTTGGCCGCCCCTCTCCCGGCCCAACCCACCAAAAGCTGGGTGGCGAGGATGCGGTCTAGCTCGCCGGGATCGACCTTCAGATTCATGGTCGCGAGCGTATCGAGCGTATCAAGATAGGGGTGGGAATCCTAGCCTTCCGCGCAAAGCATCATGCCACGGCAGAAGGCATAGCGGATCTGGCCGGACAGGGGAGGTCTGCGATACCGGGTAAGGCTGAGCTTGCGTTCTGCCGAGCGAGGTCTTGCCATCGGGTCGGCCATGCATGAGGATGCCAGCGCGATAGGACATAACCGATGGCACGTGGGACATTTTTACTGACATACGGGGTGATCTTCGTTTCGGCTCTCATCGTCTCCAGGGACGGCCAGGCGGAAGACAACAGCGCCAAGGTGCGCGAGGCTCGAACCGCATGCTTGGCCGGCGACTACACCCTGGGCGTGAGACTGCTAAGCGAGCTTTTCGTGTCGTCCAAGGACCCCGGGTTTATTTATAACCAGGCGCGTTGTTTTGAGCAAAATCGCCGCTACGAAGACGCCATCGGCCGATTCCACGAGTACCTGCGAGCGGGCAAAAAGCTCAGCGCCGAGG
>CAZTTW010000146.1:0-8699 GCA_964616265.1 uncultured Myxococcales bacterium
AGCGCCCTTTCCTGCGCGTTCGTCGTACCCATTCCCCAACCGCCGGCGAAAAACTGCGGCACGTTACGCAGACTGTGCGCCGCCGGCTGATCGATGAAGACATACACGTCGTCGATAGCAAAGCCGTTGCGCAACGTCGGCAAGGTCACCGCAAGAGCAGCGGCGACGCAGAACAGGACGATTCGATAGCGCGTCAGCAAGGGTTTTACTCGACGGAACCTTGCGAGTTTAGAGACATTTGCGGTCGCGTGAAAGCTTTCGAGTCATTTCGCCTTGCCGGCAACGGTCGGCCTTACTAAATTTGAGTCCCAACTCAGAAATGGCCCGACCCACCAGCATTTCCAACTAACAGATCCTGGACGCCGCTCGCCCGGTCTTCCTGGCCCACGGCTTTGGCAAGGCCAGCACCGTCGAAATCGCCCGCCGCGCCGGTATTTCCGAAGGCAGCATCTTCAACCGCTTCGCCACCAAGGAAGCGCTTTTCCACGCCGCCATGGAAAATGCCGAGCCGCCCGTGCTGGACCTGCGCCGCTATGTCGGCCAGGGAGATTTGCGCCGCAATCTCGTGCGCATCACGGTCGAGAGCGTCCATTTCCTGAACAACCTGCTGCCCACGTTGATGATGCGTTGGTCGGAACGCGAAGCGGCTGGCAACGCCATCGTCTGCTCGCGCCCGCGCGAGATCCTGGCGTCGCTGACCGCCTTCTTCAAAGCCGAGAAACGCTTGCGTCGCGTGGGCGGCGATCCGGCGATCACCGCCCGCCTCTACATGGGCGCGGTATGGAACTACTGCTTCCTTCACACCGTCACTGGCCACCGTGCGATGTCGGTAAAAACCTTTGCCGAGCGCATGGTCGTCGGCCTTTGGCAAGGCATCGCCCCGACGGAGCGGTCATGACCAAGCCCCATCCGCCGGTCAACAAATGGCTGGTCACGTTGTCGGTGACCTTCGGCACGCTGATGGGCACCATCGATGCGTCCATCGTCAACGTGGCCTTGCCGCACATTCGCGGATCGGTCGGCGCGACGCTGGAAGAAATCACCTGGATCACGACCGGCTTCGTGGTCGCGACGGTCATCGTCATGCCGCTGACCGGTTTTCTGTCGCGCATGTTCGGACAGAAGCGCGTGTACCTGACGTCGCTTGTGGTTTTTCTCATCGGCTCGGTCTTGTGCGGGACCGCGCACACGCTGACCACGCTGACGATCTTCCGCGTGTTGCAAGGCATGGGCGCGGGCGCCTTGCAACCCACCGAACAGGCCATCTTGCGCCGGACCTTCCCGCCGCAGGAGCAAGGCATGGCCATGGCGGTGTTTGGTATGGCGGTCGTGCTCGGCCCGGCAATCGGTCCGACCCTGGGCGGCTTCATCGTCGACCACTACAGTTGGGAATGGATCTTCTTCATCAATCTGCCGGTCGGCATCCTCGGCTTTTTGATGGTCTCGACCTTCGTTCACGAAGACGAGGAAATTCTGCGAGCCAACCATGTCCAGGCCGAGCACGAAAAAAAGAACATCGACTGGTCGGGCATCGCCTTTCTCGCCATCGGCTTGGCGTTGGTGCAATACGTGCTCGAAGAGGGCACTCGCGACGACTGGTTCGAATCACGCACGATTACGGCTTGCCTTGCCGTGGGCATCATCGCGCTCATCGCCTTCGTCATTCGCGAATTCACCGCGACGGCACCGGCCGTCGACTTGCGTTTGTTCAAAGAGAAGACCTTTCTCTCGGCGACGCTCATCGGCGCCGTGCAGTTCGCGGTGCTCATGGCGAACCTGTTTTTGCTGCCGGTCTTCATGCAAGAAATGCTCGGCTACTCGGCCATCGATACGGGGCTCGCCCTGCTCCCGCGCGCCGCCATCATGTTCGTGGTCAATCCCATCGTCGGCAAGTTGTACGGCAAGTTGCCACTGCGGCTCCTGGTGGGCAACGGCGTCGTGTGCGTGTCCATTGGCTCGTTCGCCATGGCGACGTTCACGCTGCAAACCAGCCTGGGACAAATCATTTTGGCGACCCTCATTCAAGGCGTCGGCTTTTCGTGCCTCTTCATTCCGCTCGCGGCCGCTGCGCTGACCTACATTCCCAAGGCGCGCCTCGCCGACGCCGCCGGCCTCAATTCATTGTTTCGGCAGCTCGGCGGCTCCATCGGTCTCGCCATCTTCGCGACGCTGCTCACGCGCTACGGAACCGTCGCCCGTGCCAGCCTGGCCGTGCACATCACCGACTTGCGTCCCGAGGTGACCGGGCGGCTGGCGCAAATCACCGCTGGGCTCGGCGCTCGCGGACTTGACCCTGCCTCGGCAAGAACCGGCGCGCTCAAGGCGCTGTCGGGAATCGTGTTTGGCCAAGGCATGACCTTGGCGTTCGAGAAGACTTTCTACGTCGCAGGCTTCGTCTTCCTTACCGTATTGCCTCTGCTTTATTTCTTGCGGATTACGCGTAAGCCAGCCGGTCCGATTCATTTGGAGTAGTCATGGAACCCAAGGTTGTACCCACCCCGAAATCCGAATCTGCGCCGATTGCCCCGAAGCGCAGCAAGAAGCCCTTCCTCATCTTAGGCGGAGCCATCGTCGCGTTCGCCGTCATCACCGGCATCTATTTGCTCGTGACCGCCAACCAGGAAAACACCGACGACGCACAGGTCGAGGCCGACGTCGTCCCCGTCGCCGCGCGGGTGAGCGGCCAGATCGCCAAACGCCTGGTCGAGGACAACCAACGCGTGAAGAAGGGCGATCTGCTGGTTCAAATCGACGACGCGGACTTCGCCGCGCGCGGCAAGCAAGCCGAGGCCGAGCTGGAGACGGCACGCGCCCAGGCAGCAGCTGCCGATTCACAGGTGCAGGTCGTCGAAGCCAGCGCCAAAGGCGGCCTGCAAAGTGCGCGCGCGATTTACTCGGGTTCATCGGTGGGCGTCGCCAATGCCGACGCCCAGCTGGCCGCCGCGCGCGCCGGGCTGGAACGCGCCAAGGCCGAAGCCCGCAAGGGCGAGCTCGACCTTTCGCGCACGCGCCAGCTGGTTGCCGGCAACGCTCTGCCGCGCGAGCGTCTCGACAATGCGCAGGTCGCCTACGATGCCTCGCAAGCCGCGCTCGCGCAGGCCCAGGCCCAAGTCTCCGTCGCGAGCGAGATGCGACGGGCGGCCAGCTCGCGCGTCGACGAGGCGCGCGGACGTCTGGATCAAAGCACGCCCATCGCGGCGCAGATCGCCTCCGCCCGCGCCAACGCCGAGCTCGCCCACGCGCGCATCAAGGTCGCCGAGGCCACGCTGGAGCTGGCGCGCTTGCAGCTCAGCTACACGAAAATCATCGCCAGCGAAGACGGCCTCGTCACCAAGCTCACCGTGCAACCTGGCCAGATGATTCAGGTGGGTCAGCCGCTCGCCGAGTTGGTTCCCGACCGAACCTACGTGGTGGCGAATTTCAAGGAAACGCAGGTGGGGCGCATGCGCCCGGGCCAGCGGGCTCGCGTGCGCATCGATGCATTTCCGGGCGTCGAAATCGAAGGCAAAGTGGAAAGCCTTTCGGGCGGTACGGGCGCGCGGTTTTCCATGCTCCCGCCAGACAATGCCTCGGGCAATTTCGTGAAGGTCGTTCAGCGCGTGCCCGTGCGCATCGCCTGGAACCAGCGGCCGAGCGTTTCCTTGCAAGCCGGTTTGTCGACCGACGTGACGGTGTACGTGAGCAAGGAGTAGCCATGCACCTGCTCGTCCTCTGTACGTTGCTGGCCGCGGCCGGCGAAGGGCCGACTGCCGAACGCCTAACCATGGAAGACGTGGTTCACTTGGCGGTCGCCTCCAGCCCGGCGCTCGCGGCTGCCACGGCCCGGGCCCACGGCAACGAAGACCAATCGAAGAGTCTGCGGGGTCGCCTGCTTCCGTCGGTGAATCTGTCGGATGAATGGCAGCGGTGGGATTCGAAGTTCGTCGTCGATTTTCCGATTCCGCCGCAACCGATCGCTTTTACCGCTCGCGATGTTTCGACCAACGCCTTCGTGGTCGCGGCGAATCAGCCGCTGCTCGGGCTCTTGCATCTGTCGTCGGATCAAAGCGCGCTTTCCTCGGCCGCCGAGGCCGCGACCCTCGATGCGCGCACGCTCGAGGCCGACCTACGCGATCAGGTTCGCGGCGAATTTCTGCGCATGTTCGAGGCACGTGCTTTGGCAGGCGTGGCCCACGCTGCCCAGGATCAGCTGGCCGAGCAGATCACCGTTGCCAAGGAGAAGCTTTCGGCCGGGGTGCTTACGCCCGCCGATGTCTTGCGGCTTGACGTGGCCGCTGCCAACGCCCGCCAACAGGAAATCCAGGCTAACGCCGCCGAACAAGTTTCGCGCAGCACGCTGCTCGTCGCCATCGGTCGCCAAGCCGACGACCCGGGCGTGACCTTCGTCGAGCCGGTGACACCCGAGACCGCGCAAGCCAGCGAGGGCGATCTGGCTCCGCTCGTCGCGCGAGCGATGGGCAAACGCACGGAGGTGCAAGGGGCTGATCTTTCCGCCGAGGCCGCACGCAAGAGTGCGCGCTCGCGAACGTACGAACTCTTGCCGGACGTCGACCTGGAAGCCGGCTACATGCACATGACGGGACAGACCTTCGTGAAGAAGGATTCTGCGTTCATCGGGTTGCGGGCGGGCTGGCAAATCTGGGATTGGGGTGCACGCTGGTACCAGCGCCGGGCAGCACACGCGCAGGCCACGGCGGCCGGGGCGCAGGCAGAGGAAGCACGACGCCGAGTGCAGACCGACGTTGCCGCAAAGTTGGCCGCCGCCCGTGCCGCTGCCAGCGCTCTTGAGACCGGCCGCACCGCCATCGGCAGCGCCGAGGAAGCCTACCGAGTAACCACGGTTCTGCTCGCCGCCGGTAGCGCCAACACCACGGATCTGCTCGACGCTCAATCGGCGCTGACCCAAGCCCGCCTCAACTTCGCTCGTGCGCGCTACGAATATGCCCTCTCGCACATGCGGCTGGCACGAGCGCTGGGCGACTAATCAGCCAACCCGCGGGCCCAGGTAGGCCATCCTTCCGCGCTCCAGGCGCAGCACCTTGCTGACGCTGGCTGGAATCTCGTCGGCGTCGTGGGTGACGTAAATCATCGCGGCGCCAAGCGCGGTCACCGAGGCGACGATGGCGGCCCCGAGGACCGATCGGTCGCTGGTGTCCAGCCCCTGGCAAGGCTCGTCGAAGAGCAAGAGCGATGGCGTATGCACAACCGCGCGAGCGAGCAAGACCAGCCGGCGGTCGAGCGCTGAAAGCTCGGCGAGCCGGGTCTCGGCGCGATTGGCGATACCCAGGGCGCCAAGCCACGCACGCGCTTCTTGCTCGTCGGCGACGCTGGTCGTCGTGTGCACGCCCAGCGAGGACAAAAAGCCGGAAAGCACGACTTCGAAGACAGTCGCGTTCGTCGGGTAATGCGCTTCCAGCTCGGGCGAGAGCCACCCGAGCCAGGCTTTCTGCTCCCAGATGCTGCGTCCTGGTTCCAAGGCAAACCCGGCGACACGCACGTGGTTGGCCCAGACCTGCGGATTGTCGGCCAGAACGAGACTCAGCAGCGTCGACTTACCGCTGCCGTTCGGCCCCAGCAGCGCCCACTGTTCACCCGGCTGCACCGTCCAGGTAATCCCGTCTAGCAAAGTAATATCACCGTGACGAACGCGAACGTCGCGCATCTCCAGCATGGGAATGCCCGGCGCAAGGACACGCGTGGTCTTCCGCGAGATCGCAAAGGATTGCGAACTTTTCGCCGCAGCGGTCGTCGGCGAGCGCCCGCGCGGACCAGCATGCGCGACCGTGGCGTCGCGAAGACGCAGCAGATGCGTCGTCGCCTCGGGGATTTCGGCGTCGTTTTCCACGCCGACCACGACGGCAACACCTTCTCGGTCGAGCTCATCCAAGATGGCGAGGAGGCGCCCGCGGCTTTCCACGTCGAGGCCGGCCATCGGATCGTCGATGAACAGAAGACGCGGTCGACGCAAAAGCGCCCGCGCGAGAACAAATCGGTGCAGCTCGCCGTTCGAAAGCGCGACGACCGGTCGGTCGAGCAGTGGAGCGAGGTCAAAGCGCGCGATCTCGCGCTCCTTCGCCGCGGCGTAGACGTCATCGTCGCCGTCGACTATCACGGCGAAGGGATTGCGCTGCTCGATCACGTTGCGCTGCAGAAGCTGCGACACCGTCGCCCGGCCGTGCGAAAGCGAGCCGTGCCAGCGAAGCTGGTGAAAGTCGCGCGCCAGGAGCCACTGGCGATGCTCCTCCATCGAGGCGATCGCGAGCGTGCCCGACGGTAGCACGCCGAAGAGCGAGTCGGCAAAGCGCGGATCGCCTTCGAGGAAGGGATGGCGCAAGCGACCACCGAGGAGCGAGAGCTTGCCCATCAGGCCTGCGAAGAAGAGCGATCTCTCGCCGCCGGAAGGTCCAACCACAACCCAGCGCTCGCCTGGACGAATCGCCAAGGTGGTGTGCGGAAAGACCGCGCCTCGCGGTCCGCGAAAGGTGGCGTCTTCCGTCTCGACGAACGCGAAGGTCGGCGTGTTGTGCATCAGCAGTCGCCCGAAGGATATTCGACCCGGCAGGCGTCTTCACGCCGTAACTTTGCCCGGTTGGCCGAGCAGCCTGCATCCGCCGTGGTACGTTTCGGCGCATGAAGCGAGGTCTCGTCGTCGCGCTCGGATGCGCGGCTGCCGCCATCGTCACGGCGCGCGCCGTCTCCCTTCCGGTGCGCGAGAAGCCCGCGCGCGACATCGTCGGCGCCGCTGAGACGGATGACCAGCTGCCCACTCGCCCGCGGGCCTCCCGTGACGTCATCCAGCGCGGCGTCGCGCTCGGCATGTTCGCCGAGGACGTCAGCTTCAGCTATGCGCCCCTGCTCGGCGAGATCGCCGAGCTCGGTGCCAGCCACGTGGCCTTGGTGATTCCGCTTTATCAGCTGCACGCGGGATCGACCGCGCTTTTCTTGCACACGCGTCTTTCGCCCACGCTCGAGGAAATTGCCGACACGATTCGCGACGCGCGCCGCCTGGGCCTCGAGGTGACGCTGTTTCCCATCGTACGACTGCTGGCACCGCGCACGCCGAACGAATGGCGGGGCACCTTGCAGCCCACGGATCGCGACGCCTGGTTCCGCAGCTACGGCCAGCTGCTGGGCGATTTGGCCTCGCTGGGCAACCTTACAAGCGCCAGCCGTCTGGTCGTGGGCAGCGAGCTGTCGACTCTCGACGGCGATATTGCTCACTGGGAGAAGCTGCTTACCTACGTGCGCGCCGTGTACTCCGGCACCTTGCTCTATTCTGCCAACTGGGACCATTACCGCTACGCTCAGATCTTCGACCTCGTGGACGAAATCGGTGTCACGGGATACTTCAGCTTGCGCGAACCCAAAGAGCCGTCCGATCTTCCGACGTTGACTTCGAGCTGGCGCCGCCTGCGCCGTCAACTGGAGTCCGATCTGGCGAAGTACGACAAGCCTTTTCTCTTCACCGAGGTTGGCTATCGCTCGCGGGCGGGTGCCACGACGACACCGTGGGACGAGACCGGCGGCGGCACCCCGGATCCCGGCGAGCAGCAACGTGGCTTCGAAGCATTCCGCCAGGCATTCACCGATCCGCTCGGGGTCCGCGGCCGCTTGGACGGCATTTACGTGTGGAATTGGTACGGCTACGGCGGCCCCCAAACCACCAGCTACACGCCCCGAGGCAAGCCCGCGGCGACGACGGTGCGCCAACTGCTCTCGGATCTCGAACGACCGTAGGCTAGTCCGATTATCATGGGAACCCTGGGCGGGTTCCCAAACCCTCCCGCGATGCTCCGCTGCCAGCAAAGCTGGCAGGCTCCGCACGCGATTGTCATGGGAACCCTGGGCGGGTTCCCAAACTCTCCCGCGATGCTCCGCTGCCAGCAAAGCTGGCAGGCTCCGCACGCGATTGTCATGGGAACCCTGGGCGGGTTCCCAAACTCTCCCGCGATGCTCCGCTGCCAGCAAAGCTGGCAGGCTCCGCACGCGATACCTATACTCGCGGCGTGGGCATCGACCTGCACTTTCTGACCGAGTCGACCTTGGACGATCCTAGGCTGGCGGACTACCGCGACCTGCAGGACCGCAAGCTTGGCGAGGGCAGCGGGCGTTTTATCGCGGAAAGCGAGCTGGTGGTTCGCAAGCTGCTGGCCACCGACGTCCCTATCGTGTCGTTGCTGCTGACGGCGCCGAGACTCGCGTCGCTGGAAACGGCGCTGGCGGCCTCCAAGAATCCACCGTCCGTGTTCGTGGTGCCGCAAGCGGTGATGGATGAAATCGCAGGCTTTCACGTTCACCGCGGCTGTCTCGCCATCGCCGAGCGACCACGGTGTTGCGAAATTCCAGCCGGCGCCAAACTTGTGGTGGTGCTGGTCGACTTGGTCGACGTGGACAATTTGGGGGCCATGGCCCGCAACGCTGCCGCGTTCGGCGCCGATGCCCTGCTGCTGTCACCTCGCTGTGCCGATCCTTTCTATCGCAAGGCCGTGCGCACCTCGGCCGGTGCCGTGCTTTCGCTCCCCATCGTCCGCGCCAAGCGCTGGCCTGACGATTTGCTCGACCTACGCGCGCGCGGATTCTCGCTGGCCGGCGCGGTGCTCGACGAGCGCGCGATTGCGCTGTCCATCTTCGAGCCACCGCCGCGCTTGGCGATTCTCTTTGGCTCCGAGGGTCCGGGACTGGACGAAGCGACGCGACGG
>CAZTTW010000147.1:0-8687 GCA_964616265.1 uncultured Myxococcales bacterium
TTCTTCAGCGCACACGGTCGAGTTTACTTCGACCGCACAACCAAGGGTAATTCTTCCGCTTACGCGGACGCGAGGAGGGTAAATCCGGCGGAGGCACGAACGGCGCGGTTCCTGGTCTTCTTGGCCTCTTTTGACGTCGCCTGCGCCTGCTGATTCAGCAGCTCGTCCGCGATTCGAGAAAGCTTACGCAGGCGATTGAAAACCGAGCGACGGGTGATGCCGAGCAACTGCGCGACCTCGACCTGTGGAATCCCGTCGAGGTAGTGCATGATCGCAACCTGAGCGTCCCCATCTTTGCAGCGAGCCAGGACGGCGTGAACGAACTCGCGGCTTGCCAGGCCGGCCTCCGCCGATCGCTCGTGCAGCGGACTGCCGACGGCCAAGGCTGGGGCTGCGCGATGGTGCGAGGCGGTCTGTCGAAGCGTGTTAAGGCAAACATTGATCGACACGCGATACAGGTAGCGTACGGCTTCGCTTTCTTCGCTAGGTAAGACGATGCCCTTCGAGAGCACGCGGACGAATGCCTCTTGGGTCGCATCCCGCGCAGCCGCCGACGATTGCAATAAACGCCGGCAGTGCGCATAAATGGCCGGCGCGTACTTGCTGTAAAGGACGCCCAAAGCGGGAGCACAGATGGGCGTGACCGTGGACATTCGAGGCGCCGAGGATGGTCTGCGTGACGTGCGATCAGCAAACGGTTGGGTGCCTATTACTTCGGGCGGCGTCTTGAGGTTCAGGGCTGTGCGCATGGCTGTCTCGTCCAAGCTGTGACAGCACTTGCGCGGATCAGCTCACGGGTGCATCGCGATTCTCGATTCGCCGAGGTTCCGCCGGCGAGGTCGTGGCCGCGTCCGGTAGCGCTACTTTGGTACGGTCAGCGGATTGGGGAAATTTCCGGTCAGGAAGAGAATCGAGTAGACGCCGAGGGTTTCCTGGAAGTAGTGGTCGTTCTGAATCGTCGTGGTGACTGCTTCCTCGATGGCTTCGCGGCGGATGTCGCTGGTGGTGGGCGTCGTACCGTTCTTGTTGTCGAACAAGCTGACGTAGCTGCACATGCCCATGTTCACCGTGTACGAGTTGTGCCCGAGCGCCGGGTCGCAGTTGGTGACCGAGCCGGTGCCGTTCAAACCGTCGCAGATCGACGAGAATCGGTTGGCGTTGGCTTCCACCGGATTCTTCTTGTAGAAGTTGTTGAAGAATTCTTGCGAGTTGTCGATCTTGGCCTGGATCTGCGACTTCGGCGAATAGTGAGTCGAGGCGTTGGCCGCATTCTCGGGTAACGACGTATTGTTGCCAAACCATCCGCCATCGATGCCCACCCGCCAGAGCGCCCGCAGTTCCTCGTAGGTGCCGCCGTTGGAGGAAGCGCAGGGGCTGGCGATGCTGCCGACGTCACCCACGAGCCCGGGGTTGACCGCCTTCGCGTCGTAGCACTCTTCGACCATTTTGTAGACGGTCTGCGCGGTCCGGTACCAGAAGTCGTGGTGGGTCTGGCCATTGGACGCCTTCTGATTGCTGCCCAGCTTGGCGGCCAAGAAGTCGCCGAAGACCCGGAAATAGCCAGGCGGGTAGTAGTCGAGGCGAATCTTGATGTCCTGATTGGACGCGTAGACGCAGGGCTTGCTTGGCTGGCCCGAGCAGTCCTTGCTGTCGGTATCGCCGATGGACGGATAGTTCCATTGACCATCGTAGGCGGCATCCACCTCGCACTCCATCTTCACCAGCCAGTCGATGGCGTTCTGTTGGTATTCCGGCCACTGCAAGGCCGCAAACACGAGTCCGATGGCGATGTCAACGTCGCCGTCGAAGGCGCTGTCGCCGATGCCGCCGCAGCTATCGCCGGCCGAGGTGTCGCAGGTCGAGTCGAGCGCCCGGCACTGACCCGCGTCCTGCCACATCCATCCCATGAGGCCGCCGCAGTACTTCTTGGCGCTCTGGGAAAGATAGTGGCGCGCGAACAGCCAGAGCTTGTCGAACAGCTCTTTGTCGCCGATGGCTGCCGTGATGGCCATGCCGTAGCCCTGACCTTCGCTGACCGTACCGACGGGATTGTCGCTCCACACGCGGGCCGTGCCAGTGCCGCAGGCGTCGGCGTCGTACTTGACCCAGTTCTGTTTCCACAGTTGGTAGCGCTCCCAGGCAAACGCGTTGAAGAGATCCTGCACGGTTGCCGAGTCGGGATAGATGTACGCCAGCGAGCCGCCGTACGGGTACTTGTACTGTGTCTTGCTGTACGGAAACCAGGCGCCATTGCCGAAGCCGACCGAGACGGGCGTCGCGGGCGGTTTGGGCGCGCACATGCTGTCGTTCCACACCCCGGTCGCGGACCAGTCGCCGTTCGTGCCGTCGGGGTAGTAGTCGAAGAACATGAAGTTCGGCGGATCCGTCGTGCGCGGAATGTCGGGCTTGCCGTAGTACCAGCGCAGCCAGTAGTCCTTGGGCGTGGTGGGGAAGGGCCTCGGCGCGACCGTGTTCCATTCCGGGCTGTGCAATTTGTCGACGGCGCGCCAGGTTGCGCCTGCGACGAAGGACGAGTCGGGCACCGGGCACTCGAACCACGGGCGATCCTGCTCGCGCCAGCAGATGACCTTGAGCGCGCTCGCCCCGTTCACCTCCATCTCGATCCACTTGGGCATGAATTCGGGCTTGGGGAACATCGTGAAGGTCTTCTGGCCCGCCCAGATGTAGCGGAAGTGGACGGTGTGGTAGCCGCTCGGCTGGGGCGGCGCGCATGGATCGACTTTGATGGTGCCACCGTCGCAGGAAGGTCCCGGGTTCGACGTATAGATGAAATACGAGTTGGTCTGCAGCGACCAGTCCATGCACTTGGTGGCGGAGGCGATGGTGTTGTCGGGCGCGCCGGCGTAAGCGACCCAGAATTCGGTCGTGGTACCGCGCGCAGGAAGCGTGATGTTGTTGGTGTAGAGTCCCTTGGTTTCGTCGGGATAGCGGAAGGTGATGTTCGTTGCCGGATTGCCGCTGGCCGGCCACTGGTCGTTGGGAATGAGCACGTAGTACCAGGGACAGGTGCCGTCCTGGAATTCCAGCATCGCGGTCAGCTCGCAGCTGCCGATGCCCGAAACTTTGAGGCTCGACGGGTAGGGCGGCGGCGTGAAGCCTAGCTTGGTGGCGACGTCGAGCGGGCAGGCCGAGCCCGCGTACGGCGTGGCTGGATTCGTGGGATCGTTCCACGGCCAGCGGAAGTGCACCTTGGTGAAACCGCTGGAAGCCGGTTCGTCCGGCGGCGTGCCGATTTTGCAGATCTTCGCGGTCAGCTTGCTCGAATCGGACGTGACGTTGAACTTGCCGCTGCCGATCGGAACGTTCGGGTACTGCGCATAGTCCGCGGCGAGGCTGCTGCTTGCGCCCGTGTATTCGATCCAGAATTCCTTGCTCTGGTTCACCGACGAGATGTCGAACGCGCCGGAGGCATTTCCCGCCGGGCAGGCGTTGGTGCCGATGGCCTGAATCTGGATCTTGGTCACCGTGTTCGGGATGCACACCGAGTAGAACGTGCACGGCGGATTGCCGTCGATGTCCGTCTTGCCGTCCAGGCGTGCACCGTACTTCTGGTAGCTACCGGTCGGGTCGATGACCAGCACGCCGATGGGCGGATCGGTCATGGTGTTCATGGTGGGCGTGACTTTCGACGACCACAGGTCGCGCACGTGCACGCGTACCTGTCCCGACGGACACACCAAAGTTTCGGTGGGCGGCGTGGCGGGCACGTCAGGGCCAGCGTCGTTATCGCCCAGCGGAACTGGCGGGAACACGGTTCCCGGCGAGCCGGCGTCCTTGTTGCCGGGCGAACCGGCGTCGTTGTTGCTGGGCTTGGCCGGCGGCGGATCGGTCAAGACGACGTCGGGATCGCCCGCGTTGACCAAAAGATGCGAGTTGCAGGCCACCAAGGCCGCAACGGAAACCGCGGCAGTCGCCGCAAGGCGGAGGTACTTCCAGCTGTTAGTTCGCATGCGAAACATCCAATTCAGTCTGGGACGATCGTCCCGCGCCCGCCACTATCATGGAATTATCGGTATGCCATTGATTTGGCCACAGTCGGTAAAAGCAAGCGTCGTGTCCAGACGGAAATTCGACTCCCCGGAATGGCGTTCGGCGTTGAAGACCGCGAGTGGATAGACCTCGCCTTTCACGAGCCCCAACTTGCTGGCTTGGTCATCGAGGTTGATGGACGCGGTCTGCTGCATGTGGACGCCGCCGAGGTCGATGACCAGCTGATCTTTGATGTAGACCCAAACATCGTCATCGCCCTGGAACGTGAAGGTCTCGCCGCCATTGTAGGTGAAGGCGGTGTGAATTTCGGTCGTGAAGCTGTAGTTGTGGCTGTAGTACTGGTCGCCGAATCCTTGGTCATCCAGTGGAAAATAGCTTGAAGCGGCGACACCGGCGTCCGCCAAGCCATCGTCCACGGCGCAGGCGCCGAAGGTCAGCACGTTGCCGTTGCTGACGAAATGAAGCCCGACGATGTAGCTCATGTTGACGTCAGGCACGTCCCGATACCATTGGTCGAAATACGTCTTACCGTGCGTCGTCGGGGTGTTTCCGTCGGGATGCGCATAAACGGGCTTACCGTCGCTGCCCAACTTCGTCTCGACGATCCCGCGATCCTCGGCGATGGCGTTCTCGAAATCCGGATGACCGTTGGTTGTCGAGTTCATGCGGAAATCGCGAACCACGCCGTAGAGTCCAGAGCAGTTGCTGGGAGAATCTCCACCGTTCCCACCGCTTCCACCTCCGCTTGCCGTGCCTCCCGTCGACGAAAGCAGCGGGCCGAGCGCGTAGGCGCCGTACGAGACGTTCGTCACGTTGATGTAACCCGCCGGCGGCCAAACTTCAGGACTCGTAGTTCTCGCTCCTCCGGCGCCGCCGTTGCCTGGAGCAATGCCATCGCCATCGGGGAGCATGAACGTCAGGGATCCACCAGCGCCACCGGCAGAGGCGACCGGGTCTTCGCCGCCCGAACTTGGCTTTCTGAGGGTTCCGCTTGCGCAAGCCGAGGCGACAAGGGCGAGCGAAGCGATTGCAGGGAACAGGCGGCTTCTGCCGGGTACTTCCATGACTTCTTGACCTTCCACGCCGAGCTGCATGCGACGTGCGTCTCGGCTTTGAAGCTGTTGCACGGGCAGCCGACAACGGCTCACGACATCCGGGGTTGCTAGTCCCTGCCTACCGCAGCGTCAGGCGATTCATTGCCCGCGTCGAGGCTCACCGTCGGAAGCGTGATATTCGGCGCTGCTTCACCGCGCAAGCGAGTGACATCCGCCAAGCTCAGGGCCCGCGAGTAGATGGCAATGTCGTCGATCAGTCCGGCGTAATCCTCGTCGGCGAAGCCCGAGCGTCCGATCAGGAGATCGGAAAGGCCGGGGCTTATCGTCTCGGAAATGGGCGTGGGGCTGTCGCGGACGGCACCGTCGACGTAAAGGGTCAAGGCCATGGCTTGACCGTCGACGACGGCCACTAGGTGGACAAAGCGATCGGTGGCCGATACGCCCAAGCCCTCGTGGGAGGCGTAGGTGTCGGCACCATTGGCGGAGCCGTCGCGGAAGCGAAAAGTGCACGTCTGCGCCGCGCTGTTGACCCGCATGCCCCAGCCGCCCACCCCCTCTAGCTCGGTGCTGAGCACGGAGATGTCGCGCGCGTCGCCGTTCGGAATTTCGGTCCAGACGGACACACTCCAGCTGGGCGTTGCATTCGGAAACCCCGGGACGGTGACGTACTGTCCTCGCTCCAGCGATAGGGCGTTGCCGAAGTGGCCGGCTGCAAAGGTGCCACCGGTGATCTGGCCATCATACTTGTTGCCGGAGGTATCGTGAAGAAGGTCTCCACCGCTTTCGTCGCAGTTCCAGTGCGCGACGAGCCCTTCCGAGCCTGGCAGAACGATCGTCTGAAGGGGGCGCGCTTCGCAGGCGGCCAGGCTCGTGACCGCTGCGGCCACTCCAAGCAAGGCGGCCGCGCCCTCTTGCCATCTCATGGCAGCACCGCCAACCCCAGGAGGACCAGCACGGTCGGCTGTCCGCTTTTCGCCGGACCATTGTTGCGGGCCCAGATGTCGTTAGGGTGCGCAGCCACCAGCGCTTGCCCCTCCGCCGATAGTTCGAGCTTGGAGCCGAGCGCTACGTAGAGCGCGAGTCCGGCAACGCCACAGAACGCCGTTTGTGACACGTTCACGCCTTGGTAGGGCGCGTCCGTATGGCCGTTGGCGGCGACGTGCAGAGCTCCGCCGCCGAGATCGGCCGCCAACGTCGTTTTCCCAACCCGGCGGCGATACTGCACCTGTGCGGTAACGGTGTCTTGGCGCAGGCTAGCCCAATCGGTGCTGTCGCCGGTGCGCCCGTCGTTGCCGAGTCCCGCAGCCATGGCGCGCACGAGCCATCTCTGATCGAGCAAGACGCCGACGTCGAGGACCGGAGCAAACGACGGCGTCGCGCCTCGGGTGAGCATCAAAGCTGGGCCAGCGCCAGTGCGCAGGCGCCATCGGCTCGGCTTCGGCTTTGCGGGTAATGGCGGCGGTGCTGGAGCCGCCGCAACCGGCGGCGGCGCAGGCGGCACGAAGATGTCGACCAGGCTGGCGCGAATGATCTCGGCCGTGCGTATGGCGAGGAGCTCGGCCGATTTTTCGCCCGTGTCGGTCGCATCGACGCGCTTGTGCACGAAGTTGCCGGTCATGCGATCGGCGATCCAAAGATCGGTTGCCTCAACGCCGGGCACCCAGACGAGCGCGATGGCAGCGACGGCGCGGTTTTCGCGAGCGATCCGTCCCAAATCCTCGGGGGTGTCGGGCGTATCGACGCTGTCGATGGTGCGGACCTCGACGCCAGCGCTATCCAGCTCGCCGCGCAGACGGATGGATGCCTCCACGGACGACGCCTCGGCGGCGCTATGGGAGGTGGGCAGAACGATGACGACCAGCGGGCGCTGTGGGCGCAGCGGGAGATCGGTCGGCGGTGACGGCGCCGACACAAACGTGAGCGCAGCCGCAAGCGCCGCGATGAGCATGCAGCGGTTCTAGTGCAACGCGAGTTTGTGCGCCAGCTCTGCATACGCTCCGTCGGGATAGCGACGCACGTATTCCTCGGCGAGAGGCCGAGCCTCTTCCGTGCCTCGAAGCTGTTGCACGACGAGCATCTTGCGGCCGAGGGCCTCGGCGGCGTAGCGGCCGCGCGGAGCTTCGCCAAGGTAGCGTTCGTACCAAGCCAGCGCTTGAGGGGCACCGGCGGACGATTCGTCCAAACGACCAAGCAGGAAAGCCGCCTCGACGGCGCGCAAGGAGTGCGGGAATCGCTCGCGCTGGGTCAGCAGCGTTCGCCGGGCAAGGCCGGCGCGGCCGCGGTAGCGAGCGGCGTCGGCCAGCGCCGCCAAGTCTTCGTTGCTTCGGCGTTCGAGCGAGACGTCGAATCCGGCGTCTTCTGCCTCGCTGAGAATGAGGTCGAGTTTTCCAGCCGCAAAAAGCGCCTGCCAGGAGGGTTCGGATCTGCGGCCATGGTCCTTGCTCGTCTCGCGGATCGTCGTCGCTGGAAGAGGAACTTCGGCAGGACGTTGTGGTGCCGTCTTCGCCTCTGCCGCCGGTTCCGGCGTCGGCTCGGGCGCGCCTTCGCGCTGATCGAGAATCCTGATCTCGCGACGAGGCAGATCGATGAGCAGCTCGCGCTGGTCGTGCAAAAGAATGGGCTCGGTGGAAAGTGGCCCGGTCACCGCGACGGAGCCGCGATGCAGCTGCAAGCGCAAGGTCCCTGGCTTGGGCGCCCACTCGAGATCGAAGATCGTTCCTTTGACGTCGACGCGAAACGGTCCGGCGGCGACGGCCCAGCGGGCGCCTGGAAGCGGCATCACGCGGAACTGGGCAGCACCGCGCTCCAGGGCCAAGGTGGCGCCGCGAGCGGTGACGTCGACAAGATTGGCAGAGGCATCGGTGCGAAGCTCGACTTCGGTGCCGTCGGAAAAATGCAGCAGCGACGTGTCCAGCAGATTCGCCGTGCGGGTGATTTGACCGTGGTCACCGAGCCGCGCGCCGGTGAAAGAGACTTGCAGCGGCCTTTCGCCGCGCGGGGTGCGCAGGGCCAGGAACGCCAGCGGAATCATCGTCGCAAGGCAAGCTCCCGCGAACGCAAAGTGCAGCTTGCGCCGACTCTGCTCCTGCCGGCGGTCCATACGGTCGCGAACGCCTTCCCACGCATTGGCCGAGGTCTGGAACGCGTCGGGCGACAGCTCCTCGCGCGTGAGCTTCGCAAGGTACGCCACCTCGGGGCTTACCGTTGCGCTCGCCTCTTCTGCATCTTCATTCGTCATGCCACACCCTCGTGCTTCCCGAGCCGCGCCATCAAATCTTCATCGCCAGCCACCATGTCCGAAACCTGCTGCGAAAGGCGCGCCAGATCTCGTTTCACGGTCGCGAGGGAAACGTGCGTTGCTTGGGCAATTTCGGCTAGGCGGAAACCTTCCACATAGCGGAGTACAAAAATAGTTTGCTCGCGCGTGCCCAGCGTCTCGAGCACGCGCAAAAACTGGCGCACCATGTGCTGGGCTTCGCTGTCGGGCGAGCTCGTGCTCGGCTCGACGGCGCTCGTTGCTTCCGTCAGCCCGACCCACGACCAAAGCCGTCGCTTTCGCACTTGCCACTTGAGGGTGCGGAGCGCCACGGAGACGACCCAACTGCGCAGCAGCGTCGGATC
>CAZTTW010000148.1:0-8600 GCA_964616265.1 uncultured Myxococcales bacterium
AACATCCGCGCTTGCGCCGGGCTCCGCCAGGGAGAAGACCAGGGGCACATGCGCGGCCTTGGCGGCGCCGCCAGCGACGCGAATCTGCACGTTCTTGCGCTCGGGCAAGCGCCAGCCATGCATGGGCAAGATGGCGAGCATCGCGAGCTCGCACGCCTCGATGCGAATATCGGTGGTACTGCGAATTTGCAGAAGCGGCAGCAACACCCCGTCGTGCGGCGAGGCAGGCGACTCGGCACCGAGGGTGGAGAAGAGCGCGGTCACCAGCAGGGGTGCGGGCACCGGCAAAAATCCGTAGGTGCGGACGTCGTAGACGCACAAACCAACCGCGCTGGGAGGCAACGACGACACCAGCGCCGAGATGGTCATCTCCGCTTCGTGCCCGCCGATGTGCACCCGCGCGGTAAGTATCAGCCGCGAACCCGAGACCGTGACTTGCGGATCGAAAATACCGAAGTCACCCAGCGGTGCGCGCCGAAGAAATCCGGTCAGCTCCGGACTGCCCACGAAAAGCGCTAACTCGCGCAGACGCAACCGTCGGTTCTTGAAGCGCGCGACCCCACCCGACAAATCGAAAGGAAAGCGTAGATTCGGAATCTCGAGCTCGAGCGTGTCGACCCGTCCGAGCCCCTCGAAATCGCGCCCACCGAGGCTCAGCAGGCCATGGCCTTGCACGAACGTCAGCCGGAACGCGCCTTCGCTGTCAGCCATCGTCTACCCTTCTCGGCTGATTGTAGAACAATCGCATGCGGCGACCAGCGAAGTATGCCAGGAGCAGGAGGCTGAACACCATGCCCATGGCGGTCGCAAGCAGTGGCGCATCGACGAGAAAAAGTCGAGCCTGCTCGGCCACGACGTCGAGCGAGGGAAGCGCCCGACCGGCACGGGTCGCGTCCTCGGCGTAGGACGCCGCCAGCATGGGCACGAACCAAGGCTGCATTCGCCGCACGACGCCCAGCAAGAATCCCGCGTGGCCGATGCAGGTGGCGAAGCCTACCCAGGCCGCCAGCAGACCGACGCGCCGGCCACGCGGATCGTTCGAGAAAATGGCAGCCACCGCGAAGAGGTAGACGAGCGCCAGTGCCAACTCCATCACCGCATGCAGCGAATACAGGACCGGCTTGGTCTGCGCGAGCACGTTGCCGAGCACGACTTGCGCGCGCAAGAGCGTTTCCTTCTGCTCGTTGAAACTGCCGTCAAAATGCAGGATTTCCGGCTTGCCGCTCAGCACTCGGTGCAGATCGAACAGGCTGCCAAAGAACAGGTTGCCACCTGCAATGAGCAGCAAGACGGTAAAGAACAGGAGCCAGCGGGGGCGTCCACGTTCGCCGCGGGAAGCGGCGCGCGGGTCGGTGCTCATGCCCAAACCTCGCGATTGGCGGGTCGGCTGGAAGGAGACGGAAGCCGAGGCATGGCTTCCGTCGCGCTCGGCACCCCTAGAATTGCGGCGGTTGGCAAGGCTCGTACTGGATGGCGCCTTCGGCACCGCCTTCGTAACGGAGCAAATCGCTGTTCACTTCGATCTGCTTGGCGTCCCGTGCCTCGCGGCAGCGCTTGAGCGACCATTCGAGAACGACCATGCCGGCCTTGCGCTTGGTGGCGTCTTCGATGAGACCGACTTTATTCTTGTCGAATTCGGCCGCGTCTGGTTCCTTGCGCTCCTTGAGCTTGACGACGATGTAGCTGCCCAGCTCTTCGACAGGACCCGCCACCGGCGCATCCTTGGAGAGCGCAAAAACGGCCTTGGCCAGCATCGGCGCTTTGCCAATGGCCTGCACCGTCGAGCCACGGCGAGAAAAGAGCCCGGTCTCCTCGGCCGTCACGCCCTTCGATTTGGCGGCGCCCTCGCCTTCGGCGGGCGTCGGGAAAAGCTCTTTCAAGCTCTTATCGGGCGATGCCTTGATCTTGGCCAACACCGCCTCCGCCTCGCCCTTCGCCTGCGCCTTGCTCTTTTCCTCGCGCAGCTTGCTTTCCGCGAGCTCCGGCTTGGCGACGTCGAAGGCGATGGTGCCTTCGCGGGTGCCTTCGGCCACGGCCAGCACGAATTCGGTCGCGGTCTTGATGGGCCCAACCACCTCGCCGTCCTTTGCCGCCGCCAACTTGGCATCCACGGCGGGATCCAGCATGGTGCTGCCCACCCGCTGCCAGCCGAGGTCGCCGCCGCGCGCTTTCGTGCGCTCGTCCTCGGAGGCGGCCTTGGCAACCTTGGCAAACGGCTCGCCCTTGCGAATTCGCGCCGCCAGCGCCTCGGCCTTCTTCTGGGCCGCGGTGACGTCGGCTTCCTTCGCCTCGGGCTTGAGCTTGACGACCAGCTCGCGCAGGTGGCGCTGCTTGGGCTGCTTTTCATAGAGCGCGGCCTTGCGCTCTTCGTACATCTTCTTCAGCTCGGCCTCGTTGGCCGCCGCGTACTTGGCCACCTCTTCGGGACGAAGCTCTATCTCGCTTTCGTAGCGATGCTCGGGGAAACGCAAGAACTCGACGTTGACCTGGTCAGCCTGGCGCATCCACTCTTCCTTCACCTCGTCGGGCGACACCGCGACGCCGGCGCGCAGGCTGTCGCGCATGGTGTTGGCCAGCATTTCCCGTCGCTGCTCTTCGGTGAACGCCCGCGGGGTCATGCCCAGTTGGAACTGCACGAACTTGCGGTAGTTGTCGTACGAGAACACGCCGTCCTTCTCGAAAATGGACGCCTTCTGCTCGCGCCCGAGAGCGATGATGGTGGACTTGGCGATCTGGTCCTCGACCTCTTCGTCGGTCACGCGGAAACCCGCGCGCTCGGCTTCGCTGGCCATGAGCTCGCGATCGATGAGCATGTCCATGATCGTCTCGTGCAAACGCATCATCTTCGCCCGCTGGGGCGGAATGTTTTGCGCGCCGACCATCATCATCCCGTACAAATAGTCCTGGCGGCCGATGGTACGGTTACGCACCCGCGCGCCCTCCAAATCAGATTGGACCGCCTGCTTCCCGCGATTGCATCCGCCGGGCGACTGCGGTCCAAAGTTGATGATGAAGACTGCGATTACGATGCCGAACAGCACGTAGATGAGCAGCGACCGTGACTGTTGACGCATCTGCTCGAGCATGGATCTGGATCCTCCGTTGGCGGTTCTCTAAAAGGGTGCGGCAATCTATCACGGACTTTGCTGGATTCAGAGCGCGGAAAGCAGCGAAGGAGCACTCGGCCCCGGAATCCGCGGCAGGGTTTGCAAAGGTGTATCCATCGCGAAGGTATAGTGCAGCCATGAGAATCGTGCTTCTCGATAGCTTCGCCGCCGACCAGGGCGCGCCGTGGCCTGGGCTACAAAGGCTGGGCGAAGTCGTGGCCCATCCTCGCACCGACGCCAGCTTGGTCGTCGAGCGCTCTGCGGGCGCCGAAGCCATCGTGACGAACAAGGTCGTCCTCTCGAAAGACACGATCGATGCTTTGCCCGACCTGCGCTACATCGGCCTCGCCTCGACGGGAACCAACGTGGTGGATCTTCCTGCGGCGCGCGCCCGCGGCATCGCCGTGACCAACGTACCGGCCTACTCGACCGAGTCCGTCGCGAACCTGGTCTTCGCCATGATCCTCCATTTTTCGTTTGCCGTGGCCGCGCACGACCGCGCCGTCAAAGCCGGGCGGTGGGCGAGCCATCCGGATTTCTGCTTCTTCCTGGGGCCGCTGCACGAGCTGGCCGGCAAGACCCTGGCGATTGTCGGGATGGGTGCCATCGGAAAGGCCGTGGCACGCATCGGCTCAGCCTTCGGCATGAGCGTGCTTGCCGCCGCGGTGCCTGGCTCGACCAGCGCGGGGCGCGTTCCCCTTTTCGATGTTCTTCCGCAAGCCGACGTGGTCACCCTGCACTGCCCACTCGTACCGTCCACCCAGGGCCTGGTCAATGCTCGTTTTCTCGGCGCGCTGAAATCGTCGGCCATTCTCATCAACACCAGCCGAGGGGCGATCGTCGACGAGGGCGCCCTGGTCGAAGCGCTACGCACGGGCAAGCTCGGCGGCGTCGGTTTGGACGTGATGGTCCAAGAACCACCACCCGCGCAGCACCCGCTCACCGATCCGGCCGCGCCCTGGGCTGACCGACTGGTGATCACGCCGCATCTCGGGTGGGGAACGGTGGAAGCACGACAAAGGCTTGCCCGCCAGGTGGCGGAAAACCTGGCTGCCTTCCAAAAAGGGCAGCGGCTCAACCGCGTGGACTAGCGGCCAGCAGTCGGCGCACGACTTCGGCGAAACCGTTTGCCGATTCAGCCTCGGTAATAAAGGCGGGGCGGTCGTCGCCGAGCTCGGCCAAGAAACGCTCGACGTTGCGAACGCCCACGCTGGTTCGGCGAAGACGCGCGAACATCGACCGGTCGTTGCTGCTGTCGCCAACGAACAGAATGCTTTCGTCGGGATGGGCCACCGCCTCGGGCGCAAACGGCTCGAGTGCCGCGAGGAGGCCCTCGAACTTGCCCCAGCCTGACGGTCGCACGTGGATATGAATCGAGCTGGCCATCACCTCGAAAGTAGTATCCACGAGCGATTGGCTGGCGACCAAAGCGGCGGCATCGAACGAGGCCGGCCGAAGAAACGCTCGCTCGAACAAGCGAAAAGGGTCGTCCGGAGTCGTTTCAAGCGAATACGCCTTGCGCACGCGCTGGCTGTTTTCGGCGAGCGCGGCGAAAAATTCCGGACCACGCCGGGGTCCCAAATCACGCCGCTCGCCGCGCGAGTCGAATGCGACGAGGCCATTTTCGGCAACCGCGAGGGAGACGCCCGGCAAATAGCCGGCAAGCGCTTGCGCCCATCCCGCCGGGCGTCCGGTAACCAAGGCTACGAGAATGCCCGTGGCATGGAGCGCCTGAAATCCCTGCACGGTAGTCGGCGGGATCTTGCCGTCGGCGGTAATGGTGTCGTCCACATCGGCGGCAAGCACACGAATGCGTGCCAGAGCGGACGAGGCGAACAAGGAAAAGGGCTGCATGGTTTCTGCGCAAGCGCGACCAGCACCCCAGAGGGAGTGCTAGTCACGAGGCGGACAATACCCGAATTACAGCTCGAAGCCGTAAGGCTTCTTGCCGTCTTTTCCGTCTTTGCCGCCTTTGTCCTTCTTCTTAGGCTCGTCCTGGGCCTTCTTGGCGCGCTTGCTACGGCAGTCCGTGTTGCGCGGCGAGGCCGCTGCAGCCTCGGCGACCGAGACAGCAAGCGGGGCGATCAATCCGAGGGAGAGCGTGAGAAGGACGACGAGGCGACGCATGAAAAATCAGTCTAGCCGAAAAATAGGACCGGCCCAGGCCAAAATCGAAATTTGCCGGTCACTACGGTGTCGGGCTCACCGCGCCGAGCACGCCACGGACGACTTTGGCGATGGCGTCCAAGCTGCTGAGGGGAATTTGCATTTGCCCGACCAACGAGCTTCCGCCTTTGAGGGTGAAGACGAACGGCGCGGACATTTCAGCCACCCCAGGCATGGCCGACGCCATCACCGCGGCATCCCGGCCGGGAAGCTCCTTCGACTGAACCAGGATTCGCCGCACAAACGACACCACGTCAATCGCGGCCAGCATTTCGTCCCCGCTCGTTTCGGCCAGCGTCGCCGTTAGCAGAGGTGCGCCAGCGACGCCGCCGCTGCCGTAGCGGGCGACCGTCTTGCGCGACTCCGTGCCCGATGCCATCAGGAGACGGCCATCCTTGACGGCTATCATCGAGCGGACTACGTCCCCGCCGAAGATCGCGCGGGCGAACGAACGGGCCATCGGTTCCTTGTTTTCGACCTTCTTTTCGATCTCGATCTGATCGCCCGACCGCTTCACCTTGAGGGCGCTCGGCTTGCGGCCTTCAAGCTCCGCCTCCCACGCGTGCTGCGACTTGAAGGCGGCCAGCGCGGCGTCCAGCGCAACTTTCGCCTTGGTGTCGGGCTTGAGCGTCGAGCTGCACAGCGAGGCGAAACCGGCTTCGCCTGGGTCGACGATGCATGACCATGGACCCGTCAGCGCAACCATGGCCATGAGATCCTTGGCGGTGGCACGACCGGCCGGCCCGGAGCCTTCGAACATCTTGGCGGCCATGGCCATCCACGGCTGCCAATCGCCGACGGCAAGAACGGCTGTTCCGTCGTTTTTCACCGGCAGGTGTTGGTCGAAGGCGTAGGGCGTCCGCCGGGCCGTGCGCTTTGCCAGCTCCGATCCGGCCACCGGGACAAGCTCGCCCTCCATCAGCGCACCCGCGTGACTGTCAACTGCCAGCACCAAACGAATCACGGAGCTGTCGAGCGCGGTCTCGACCATTGCCTCGGTGACGGCCTCGGCCATGTGCACACCAGCCGGGCTGGTCGAAGGTCCGCTTTGCGCGCCCGCCGCCATGAGCCCTTTCATCTGCGCGACGATGTCCTTGCGGCTCTTGCCGCTCGCGGCTGCCAGTGCCTGCGGCATCACGGTGAGCACGACCTGACCGCGCTGGGGCCGCACCTGCGCCATCTCGGCCAACCCGCCGGCGAAAAGCAGCGCCTCGGGCGAGCCCGACACGAACAACGTGCGGCCTTTGATGGCCGTCCAAATGATGTCGCCGTCCGCCGAGCGGCGCTCGACCAGCGCGCCCCGCTGCTGTCCCGAACTGCCCATCTCGTCCATCGTTCGCCGGGCTTGCGTGTTGTCGCGGAAGGTGAGCGCGGCGCAGAACCCCTTGGCCTTGGCGTCGGGGGACAGCACCCATGCCACGGCCAGCGGTGTTTCGGGGTCGAGCCGATCCCAAAGTTGTTGGAAGTGCAGACTGGCGCCACCGACCTCGACGTTCGACAGGGAAGAAACAAGAGCCTGCCCCAGTTGCACCGGCAGCTGCAGCCGCTTCGACATCGTGTCGAGCTCGGCGACGATCGCCTGCGGGGCGATGCTCACGAGCGTCGCGATCAGCGACGGCGTTGCGGTCGCCACAGAGCCGAATTGTGGCTCGGCCAACGCCACGGAAACGGGCGGCGCAACGACTGCAGGAGCCGCCGCTGGCGAACCTACGGACTTGGCTGGTGCAGCGGTTCCGCACGCACTGACGGCCAGAAAAAGGCCCAACGAGAAAGCTCGAACGTCGACGGAATATCGTTTTGTACGCATGATGTAGCCACGACGATACGACCGATCGGCCAAGCTTCCAAGCACGCCTTCCAGCGACAACGAACGGCAGGAGGGGATATACTGGAGCCACACGTGATCGGTCGCAGCATCGGCAACTACAAGATCGCCCGTGTCTTGGGAGAGGGAGGCATGGGTACGGTCTATCTGGCCGAGCACCCCATGATCGGCAAGCGGGTGGCCGTCAAGATGTTGCGCCCTGACCTGGGCGCCGATCCGGGCCTCGTCTCGCGCTTTTTCCAAGAGGCCAAAGCGGTCAACGAAATCCGCCACCCGAACATCGTGGACATTTCCGATTTCGGGCACACGGATGACGGCATCGTCTATTTCGTGATGGAGCTGATGGAAGGCCAGAGCCTGCGCGATCGCCTGACGGCCGGCCCGATGCCCGTCGACCAGACCATCACCGTCGCACGCCAGGTCATCGACGCGCTGGCCGCCGCTCATCGGGTCGGAATCATTCACCGCGATCTCAAGCCGGACAACATCTTCCTCGTCAACGACGCCGAGCTGCCGGGCGGCTTCCGCGCCAAGCTGTTCGATTTCGGCGTGGCCAAGCTCCTCGGCGACAGACAGCAGGTCGGTCACAAGACCATCGACGGAGCCGTCGTGGGCACGCCGTTTTACATGTCGCCCGAGCAGGCTCTGTGCCACGACGTCGGCGTTTCCGCGGACATCTACGCGATGGGCGTCGTCCTTTACGAAATGCTCGCGGGAACCGTGCCGTTCCATTCCGAGCAGCTCGTCCTTCTGCTCAATGCGATTTTGAAGCAGCCGGCGCCGCCACCCAGCCGACTGCGGCCAAGCACGCCCGCCTGGCTCGACCGGTTGGTGCTGCGGTGCCTGGAAAAAGATCCCGAGGCGCGCCCGCGCAGCATGGAGGAAGTAAGCGCGGTCCTGGCAGCGGGCAGCGCCGAGATGAGCGGCGGCGAGGTGGCGTTGGGGGCAACCATGATCGCGCCTGCCGGGACGGTGCCAGCTCCGGCGCCGCCGGCAACCGCCCAGGTGCGAACCTCCGTCGGGCGGCAGCCAACCATCACCTCGCCCGCGGCTGCGCCGGCCGAGGACGCAAGCGCCTCCACCACGCAGGTACACCGGCCGACAGGGGCAAGAGGCGGAACGGCTCGGCCAAGCGAGCCACAAAGCGGCCTCCGGCGCCTGCGCGACTACCTCGACACGCGCCGCGTGCAACGGGTGGCCATTCCGCTCATCGTCATCGTGGCCGTGATCGTCGTGGCCAGCATTTTTCTATCCGCGGCGGCCCAGCGTCCGGTCACCGAAATCGTCCCCGAGTTGGCGGCTCCGCCGCCGCAGCCGACACACGCCTCGATCCACCTCAACTCCGAGCCGGCGGGCGCCGAGGTGATCCGCCTGACGGACAACCGGCCGCTCGGAACCACGCCCCTTGTGGACATTCGGCCAGCAGACGGCCGGCAGGTCAACTACCGTTTCCACCGCGCCGGCTACACCGACGTGCAGATACCGTTTCAGGTCACCTCCCC
>CAZTTW010000149.1:0-8600 GCA_964616265.1 uncultured Myxococcales bacterium
GGCGCCGCTCGCAGGTATTCCACCGTGCCTGCGAGCAGCTCGGCTCTCGGCACATCTCGCACTCTTCAAGCTCCGCCGGAACACTTTGGACGACCGCAAGACTCAGCCTCGTCCAGAGCTTGGCGAACCATTCTTTCGAGGCGATCCTCGCTTGAATCCCGATGCTGTCTGTCGTTGGATAGGTCATACAGACGTTCTCGGCAGCGAAGGCTGGAATGTTGCTTGCGAGCAGGACCCGCGTTCCGGCCGGAACCTGGCAAGGGGCGTTCGAATCAGCTCTTGGCTGCGGTCTTTTCGCGCCAGAAGGTACCGATGCCACCTTGGACGGCGTTCGACTTGTCGCCCCGGGAAAGCAAAGCTTCCTTGTCCAGGATCGCATCGGCGCGGCGAATGGTCGGCAAGGCGTGGACCATGGTGTCCATGCGAATGGCGTCGCACGGGCACGCTTCCACGCACAGACCACAAACCACGCAGCGAAGCTCGTCGATTTCGAAAATCCGCGGGCGCTTCTCGATGCCGCCGTTCGGTGCTTCTTCGGGAACGATGGTGATGCAGTGGGCGGGGCACACCGTTGGGCACATCATGCACGCCACACAGCGGACTTCGCCGTCGTCGCGTTTCATGAGCCGATGCAAGCCACGATAGCGCGGCGGATAGGCCTTCTTCTCTTCGGGATACGAGACCGTCGCAATGTCGGTTTGCTTGCGCCTGCCGAACAAATTGCCAATCCAGTTCTTCATCAGGTGCCGGAAGGTGACCCGCAAGCCCTCCGAGATGGCAATCAGATATGTCTTGCCGCGAATACCGGCCGGACGTTCGACCGTTTTGACCCTGGTTGCCATGACCGCTTACCTTCCTCGCAGCAGGATCCAACCTGCTGCCAGAACGACGTTGGCAATGGAAATGGGTAACAGCCGCTGCCAGCCAAGTCGAAGAAGCTGGTCGGCCCGGAAGCGCGGCAACGACCAGCGAATGAGCAATTGAAATGCACAGAACAAGAAAACTTTGAGGGACCAGACCGCAACGCTGATGAGAACGAAGAGCCAATTCCAAACGCTGGCCGCCAAGAGTTCGGCGCCTGGGAATCGCCAGCCGCCGAGGAAGATGGTCACCACAAGCCCGCTGCTGGTGATGATCTCGACGAACTCGCCGAGATAGAACATGCCGAAGCGCATGCCCGAGTACTCGACGAAATAGCCGACGATCTCGGATTCGCCTTCGGGGATGTCGAAAGGCGTGCGCTTGCTCTCGGCGATCGCCGAGGTCAAGAACAGGAAGAATGCGATGGCCTGGGGAACGCCGTGAAACAAGCCCCACTGCCACGGCCAGTCGCCTTGCGCCCTCACCATGGCGCCCGGTTCGAGGGTGCCGAAGAGGAGAAACATGGCCATCACTGCCATGCCCATCGTCACTTCGTAGGACATCATTTGCGACGACGCTCGCATGCCGCCCATCAGCGCCCATTTATTGTGCGAAGCCCAACCGGCCAGCGCCGCACCGTACGAAGCAAGCGAGGCGATGGCGAAGTAGAACAGGAGACCAGCATCGAGATGCACGGTCTGCAGCTCGACCGGGGCAACGCAGGCGCCCGGCCCGGCATGTCCCCACATCTGCCCCCAGCAAAGCGGCGCCCCGAAGGGAATGATGGCGCTGGCGATGAGCACCGGCGCCACCGCCAACACGGGGGCGAGCGCAAAGAGGAACTTCTCCGCCGCGGGCGGAACGAAGTCCTCTTTGAAGATCATCTTGAGCGCGTCCGCAATGAAGTGCGGAATGCCCCACAAAGTGAAGGGGCCGATGTTGGCCCGATTCGGACCGACCCGGTCCTGCATCATCGCAGACTGCCGACGCTCCATCCAGGTCAGAATGCCGGCCAGGGGCATGATGAAGAGCAGAATGAAAAACACGCTCTTCGCCAAAGCCGCCACTGCGGCAAAGCCTGCCCCGCCGTACGAAAATGAGTTCACGATCGTCTCTCGCATGCCCTAGCCTCGCGACTCGCCAAAGCGGAGAAGAACCGGCGGCACCGGCGGCTCCCAAGCGACACCTTTCATGAACGCATGCCGCTGGGACGCATCGGCGAAGACTTCGCCGGGCGACGCGTAGGCCAAGGGAACGCCCAGCTTGGCGCCCAGCTGCGACAGCGCTTGCCATGCCGCCAGGGATTCGCCCGCCTTGGGAACCGCGGCGCGAATGCGTTGGACGCGGTCATCCTTGTTGGTAAACGTGCCGTCGCTTTCGGCCCAGGCAGCCACCGGCAGGACCACGCTGGCGAGATCAACCAGCGATCCCTTGTTGGTCGCCAGCGCGACGACGGCCGTGGCCGTCCCCGGAGCCAGCGTTACGCGTTCATTGCCGAGGACGAGAATCGTGCTCAAGACGCCCTTGGCAATGTCGGCGGTCAAATCCTTGATGCTCCGCAACCCAGCCGGCAGCATGCGCCGCACGCCGGTCGTGTTGGGATTCTTGTCGGCGCTAACCAGAATCGTATCCGACCATCCCGCAGGACGACCGCCGGCGTAGATGCGCTCGATCTTGAGGCCCTCGACAGCCAAGCGCAAAAGCGCGTGATTGTCTTCGTTCGTGCCCTGGAACGAGAAGACCACGCCCACCTTGTCTCGGGCGCGGGAGAGATCTTCGCTCAGAAGCCGCGCCGCCTCGGCGATTGCGGCGTCGAAGGTCGCGCGTTTGCCGCCCACTGACGCTAGTAGCACTCGGTCCGTGTGCACGCGCTTGTACTCGAAACGGCCCTCGTCGCACATCCAATGCTTGTTGACGTCAGGATTGGGTCGCGGCACCAGACGCTGAATCTTGCCGCGCGAGGCGTGCACCTCGACGTTGCAGCCGGTGGCGCACCCTGGACAGATGGACGGCGTCGCCTGCAACTCCCACACGCGGCGGGAAAAGCGAAAATCCTTCGAGGTCAGCGCGCCCACCGGACAAACGTCGACGGTGTTGAGCGAGTAGGGATTGTCCAGCCGCTGGCCCGGCGCGGTGGTCAGGATCTCGTGGCTGCCTCGGTAGGCCATGGTCAGCTCGGGTGCCTTCGCCACTTCGTCGCAAACGCGAATGCAACGGGTGCACAGAATGCAGCGCTCTTGATCGAGCACGATGTTCTTGCCGATGTCGATGACCTTGCCCTTGCGGACCTTGGACCCTTCGTTCCGCGCCAGCATGCCGTCCCAGTCGAAGTAGTGCCGCTGCAGGCTGCACTCGCCCGCCTTGTCGCAAATCGGGCAATCGATGGGGTGATTGAGCAGCGTGAACTCGAGCATCTGCCGACGAACGTCGAGCACTTTGGGCGAGCTTGTCGACACTTCCATCTTGTCCGCCACGGACGTGTAGCAAGACGGAACCGGCTTGGGCGATCCTTTGATCTCGACCAGGCATTGGCGACACACAGCCGGCGACGACAGCCCCGGGTGGTAGCAGAAGAAGGGAATCTTCGCGCCCACCGACTGGCATGCTTCGAGCAGGTTCGTCCCCTTGGGGAATTTGTGTTCGTGACCGTCGATGCGGACGGTTACGGTTTCAACGGGCGGTGAAGTTTCGGCTGCCATCTGACTATCTACTCACTGGCTGTCTACTTACTGACACTCGTCACTGACACTCGCTAGCGATCACACTCGCCGCCGATCATGTTGATCATGCCGAACGTCGGCACTACATCGGCGATGAAGAGTCCGGGAAGTACTTTGGTCAACACGGCCAGGTTCGCGAAGCAGGGCGGTCGCACGCGGCACTTCCACGGCCTGCCTTCCCCGCGCGAGACGAGATAGAAACCGAGCTCGCCGTTGCCACCTTCGGTGAACGAATACACTTCGCCCGCCGGAACGTGCAGACCGTCCATGATGAGCTTGAAGTGGGCGATCATCGCTTCGATCGTGTTGTAGGTCTCGCGCTTGGCGGGCAAGGCCAGGCGCGGATCGTCGATGATGATCCTGCCTTGCGGAATTCCGCTCAGGGCTTGTTCGAGGATGCGCATCGACTGGTAGATCTCTTCCAGACGACAGGCGTAGCGATCGAAGTTGTCGCCCGTCGAGCCGACCGGAACATCGAAGTCGAATCGGTCGTAGACGAGGTACGGATGATCCTTGCGTACGTCGTACGCCAGACCCGTCGAGCGCGCGACGGGTCCGGTTAGTCCCCACCCGGCGGCATCGGACTTGGAGATCACGCCCACGCCATCCATGCGATCCCGGAAGATCTTGTTGCGGGTGAGCATCTGATCGGCATCGCTGAGCGCGGTCCGGACTTTGCCGAGCACATCCAGGAGCTTTTCGGACCAGCCCATCGGCAAGTCGGCAACGACGCCGCCGATGCGCACGTAGCTATGGGTAAGACGCGCCCCCGACACCTCTTCCAAGAGCTCCCACAACCATTCGCGCGTCTTGATCAAGTAGAAGAAGACCGTGAAGGCGCCCAGCTCCATGGCGCTGGCGGCGATGCAAGTCAGGTGATCCGTGATGCGCGAGACTTCGCCGACGATCACGCGAATGTACTGCGCTCGCTCGGGAATCTTCCCGGTAATGTCCAGCAGCTTCTCGACCGCCATCGCGTAGCCCACGTTGTTGAGCATGGGCGACACGTAATTCAGACGATCGGTGTACGGAAAGATCTGCGTCCAGGTCGCGGCCTCGGCTTCTTTTTCGAAGCAGCGGTGGAGGTACCCAATCTGGATGTCCGAGGTCTTGATTTTCTCGCCCTCGACCTCGAGCGTGATGCGAACCGTGCCGTGCATCGCAGGATGCGACGGCCCCATCTGGAGCGGCATGCTTTCGGCCGGCAGATCCACGTCGTCGAGGTCGGACAGGTCTGTCTCCCCAAAGACGACTTTGCGTCGAAGCGTGTCGGTGGTTGCCATGGTCACACGCTCCCCGGCAGGCGACGAAGTAACGGCTGACGCTTCTCTTTCGGATAGTCCTTGCGCAACGGATACCCCTGAAATTCGGGATAGAGCAGGATGCGCCGCAAGTCCGGATGGCCTTCGAACCGTACGCCGTAAAGATCGAAAGCTTCGCGCTCGAACCAATTCGCGCCCGGCCACAACGAGACCAGGGAATCGATGACCGGATCTGCCTCGGGCAGCCCCGCCAGCAAGCGCACGCGGTGCTTGTGCTCAATCGAGTAGAGATGGAGAACCACGTCGAAACGAGGCTGGTCCGGGATGCGATCGACGCAGGTAAGGTCGATGAACATCGTCATCTGCAGCTGGGGATCGTCCCGGAGGAATTCGGCGATCGAGAGCCACGCCTCGGGCGCCACGCGCGCCCATTCGTCGCCATGTTGCGAGCCGGTCTCGATGACCTCCGCCGCCGTGAAGCGTTCGAGCAACTTGTCGAGGACGATCGTCGCCATCGACCTAGCCTCCCGCCTTCGCCGTCGGCCGAATCGTGGCCAGGGGAACGTCGAAACCCTTTTCCTGCTTCAGCACGACTTGGCTGTGGCCTTCGCCGCGCTGGATGCGCTCCTGCAAGAGAATCAAAGCGTCGAGCGCCTGTTCCGGCCGCGGCGGACAACCAGGAACGTAGACATCCACGGGGATGACCTGATCCGCGCCAGGCATGGTCGAGTAGTTCTGATAAAAGCCGCCCGTCGAAGCGCATACGCCGAAGGCGATGACCCACTTGGGCTCGCACATCTGATCGTAAATGCGGCGGAGCACCGGGCCCTGTTTTTCGGTGACCGTGCCGACCACGATCAGCAAGTCCGACTGGCGGGGCGAAAAGCGAGGAAACTCGGCTCCGAACCGAGCCACGTCGTACTTGGGCGCCCACAGCGCCATGAATTCCATCCCGCAACAGGCGGTGACGAACGGATACTGAAACAGTGAGTATTTGCGCGCCCAGTTGACGGCGTCGGCGAGCTTCGAGCTATAGAACGAAAGCGGCATGCACTAACCCCAGCCGATGACGCCTTTGCGCCAGGCATACACGAGAGCAACCAGGAGCACGGCCATGAACGTCAGGGCCGCTCCGAAACCGAGAAAGGAAACACCTGCCTGGCAAACGCCTGCGTGCAGGGGGCCGGCGCAGGAAAGCTGCCTAAAGTTGACCGCCCAGGGATAGAAGAACGCCGCCTCGATGTCGAACACCACGAAAAGAATCGCTAGCGGGTAGAACCGCACGGGGAAGCGCCCGCGCGGATCCCCGATCGGATCCGAGCCGGCTTCGTAGGTGATGTTCTTGGCAGCGCTGGGCCGGCGTTCACCGATGAACTTGGCAAAAGCCAAGAACTGTAAAGCGACGCCAACACCGACGAGGATGACGAGAGTAACTGCGATGTAATCCGAGCCCATGTCAACGAATCCTGAGACGGCCTACATACTGTCCGGTCGAAGTCGGAACGTCAAATGAGGAGTTGCGCTTGCGGGTTTGACTAAACGCCGCCGGGTTCCTAATCTCTGCCCCGATGCTTCCGCGTGCACGACTACGACCGATGACCCTTCCCTTGTTTTTTGCGGCATGGTCGGTTCTCGTTTGGGGTACCGATAGAGGCTCGCTCGCGTCCGAAAAGCCTGCAGGGCCATCGGTCGAGGACGACTCCCCCCCGCCTGGCATCGACATTTCGAAACTCGACGAGTTCGAACGCAAGGTCTTCTTCCGGGTCGTAGGCCGCGAGCCCTCAGCGTGCGGCAAAGGCCACAGCCTCATCTATTCGGCCAAGCACGATAGTGCCTGCCGAGCTTCCTTCTACGCCGTCCGCTACGTCGGACACCTGGTCGATTCCGGATTTACGGACTCCGAAATCAGCGAAAAGTTGGAGAAGCGGTTCCACGAACCCCGCCACACGCCGATCGACATTACCGCCGCGCCCATGAAGGGAAACGCGGCAAGTCGAGTCACGGTGGTCGAGTTTGTCGACTACGAATGTCCGCATTGCAAGCACGCCCAGACTTTGATGCGCCAACTCGTCGAAGAGTATCCGAACGACGTGAAGGTTTACTTCAAGCACTTCCCCCTAAGCGCCCACACCAACGCGCGCCTCGCTGCCGAGAGCGCGGTGGCCGCGCAAAAGCAGGGCAAGTTCTGGCCGCTGAATGAAAAAATCTGGGCGAATTCGGAAAACCTGACCTCCGCGGTCCTGGAAAAGTCCGCGAAAGAGGTCGGGCTGGACCTCGCTCGTTGGCGCCACGATCGAGACTCGGACGAGGTCAAAGGCCGCGTCGAAAAGGACCGGGCCGAAGGCATCAACCTCGGCATCAACGCGACCCCCAGCATCTACATCAACGGACGCAAATACGACGACCCTCTGGAAATCGCCAGCCTGCGCGACTGGATCGACGAAGAGCTCGGCCGCTAGTCGGAGCGCCATGACCCCAACCATCGTCGTCGAAACGCCTTACCTGCGCATGCTCGAGCGCGACGGCTGGTTTTTCGTCGAGCGCCCCAACTCCAAAGGCATCGTCACCATCATCCCATTGACGCGTGACAGCAAGCTGGTCTTTGTCGAGCAATACCGGGCGCCGCTCGACCGTCGAGTCATCGAGTTTCCAGCCGGTCTCATGGGCGACGAAGCCGGCCATGAGAACGAGGATCCGCTCACTGCTGCGTCCCGCGAGCTCGAGGAAGAAACGGGCTTCCGCGCTCAGGACGTCGCCCTGGTCGCGACGACCGCGACATCGCCAGGTATGGCTAACGAGATCATTCACTTCGTGCTGGCTTGGAATCTCGACCGCATCGGGCCGGGCGGCGGCACGCCTAGCGAGAACATCGTGGTTCACGAGGTGCCGCTCAGCAACGCCCGCGCGTGGTTGGCGGAGCAGGAGAGCAAAGGGCTCTTGATTGCGGCGAAGGTCTTTGCCGGGCTCTATTTCGCGAACGAACGCTGGGGGTAGTCCCAGCTCATCGTTGGCCGTCGTTGCGAGACCGAAATCCGCGCACGATCTTGACGCCGCCGTCAGGACTCTCCCTTACGACGGCTACCAAAGACGACGTCCCATCGATCTCCAGAACGGCGCATGCGGGACCGGCGATGGTGTTTCCACCGCTGAGCACCGACCATGCCATCCGCTGGCCGCGCTCGAGGACGAGGGCTTGCGGCCGATCGACCATTAGTCGCGGAAGATGCGCCAACGTTTCCAGCGGCGTGAGAAACGACAGAGGTAGACCTTCCGCAACGCGCGTCGCGAAATCCTCCAACGTGATCGCCTGCGCGATCCGGAACGGACCGGAGCCGGTTCGCCGCAGCTCCACCAGGTGCGCGCCAACTTGGAGCCGCTCGCCGAGATCCGCCGCCAGGGAGCGAACATAGGTGCCTTTCGAACAGCGCAGGCGCAGCCTGGCACGATCCGGCGGATCGAACCCGACTAGCTCCAGCTCGTGAATCGTCACCGCACGCGCCTTGCGCTCCACCGTTTGGCCGGCGCGCGCGTACGCGTAGAGCGGCCGACCCTCACGCTTGAGGGCAGAGAACATGGGCGGCACCTGCTCGATAGCGCCGCGAAAAGCCGCCAGCGCTTCCTCGACCGCCGCTGCATGTAATCCTGCAACGGATCGTTCCGCCACGACTTGCCCCGTGAGATCCAGCGTGTCGGTTTCGATTCCGAAGCGCACGACGGCCTCGTACGTCTTGTCGGCGTCGAGCAGGAACGCCAAGAC
>CAZTTW010000150.1:0-8590 GCA_964616265.1 uncultured Myxococcales bacterium
CCATCGTTGCTGAAAGAAAGCGATTCATCGGATGTTGTATTCCTTCGTGATTTTCTGGCCATTGCGCTCCATCCCCAGGGAGAGATGGCTCGCAGACTTGAGCTTTGCGTAAACTTCCAAGGCCTTCTCCGGACTCGTGATCTCGAGACCGTTGATGGACGAAAGGATGTCGCCGTTCTGCATGCCGATGAGAGCGAACGGCCCTTCGGGACGAACCGCGAACAAACGAAACCCGGCGGCTTTGCCGTCCTTCATCTCGGGCACGATGCGCGCCGAGCGCGAGAGCAAAGCCATATTACCGAGCACAGATTCGAGCGTGCTCCGCTGGAGCTCGTACTTGTTGTCGGAGAGCTTCTTGATTCCGTTGGCCAGGTCGCGTTCGAACGGATCGTCCGACTTGGGCGGCGGCGGCGCAGCACCGGGTGGCGGCGGCGGTGGGGCCGTCGGCTCGAAAAGATCGATGTACTCGGTCTTGCCCTCGTTGTCGAAGTAGACGCGCGTTTCGAGAATCTCGATCACGGTGGCACCGCGAACCTTTCCACCGACGGGAAAGGCGCCCATCGATTTCGCTTCCGTGTCCCGGATGACGGCGATGGACCACTTGATGCCGTTCGGCGGCGGCGCATACATGATCGCCAAAAGGGCGATGGGCATCGCCGTCTTGGTTTGCTGCAAGCCTGGATCGGGTGGTCCAGCGTCGGGCGAATCCGTCTGCAAGAGCGGCGGACACGTCGAACAGAACATGTTCCGCTGAAGGATGGCGGTAGGGTCTTTGTTGAACGCCGGCTTCGGGTCCACTTTGACCGGCTTGGGCGGCGCCGCCCGCAGCGGCACCGGCATGCTAGCCAGCTTCGACTCCACGGCACCGGACGTCGCCATGCCCAAGAACGTCGCGCACAAGGCGATGACGCTCAAATCCACGGCCCAAAGGTATTTTCGCAGCAGGGTTTCCACAGTCGGTCCAGGCAAGAGCAACACCGGGGCCACAAGGCAGGCGCATCAAACCAAGCAATATCAACGGTTTAGACGGCCATCTTTCGCAGTCGCTCTGCCAATTTGGCAAGGCCGACTTGGCCGGTCACTCGTCGTCGGCTGGGACGTCGTCACTGGCCGCGATGGGCTCGCCTGTGCCGTCTCGCCCTTCCTCCAAACGGCGGTAGATGGTGCGCGTGGCAATACCGAGGAGCTGCGCGCACAGGCGCTTGTCGCCGCCCACGTGGTTGAGCGTGGAGTGAATGACCCGACGCTCGATTTCGGCCAGCGGCGTGCCGATCGCGAACGTGATGCTCTTCGGATCGGCGGCCGCGCCCGTGCCCGAGCGAACGTCGATGGGCAAATCGTCAATCTCCACCGTTCCGCCTCGCGACAGGACCACGGCACGCTCGATGGTGTTTTCGAGCTCGCGCACGTTGCCCGGCCATTCGTAGCGCATCAGCGCCTCGGCAGCCGGACGCGAAAATCCCGACAGTTGGCGACCGTTCCGCTCGCAGTAGAGACGCAAGAAATGCTCGGCAAGAAGGGGAATGTCGTCCCGGCGCTCGCGCAAGGGCGGCATGCGCAAGGCGATGACGTTCAGTCGATAGTAGAGATCTTCGCGAAAACGGCCCTCTTTCACCGCCAGGCGCAGGTCCTGGTTGGTCGCGGCGACTAGGCGCAAATCGACCTTCGTCGTGCGTCCGCCCAGGCGCTCCACTTCGCTTTCCTGCAGCACGCGCAAAAGCTTCACCTGCACGTGGGTCGGAATCTCGCCGATCTCGTCGAGGAAAAGCGTGCCGCCATCCGCCTGTAGGAAGCGACCGTCGTGCCGCTGAACCGCGCCCGTGAAAGCGCCGCGCTCGTAACCGAACAACTCGGCTTCCAAAATGGTTTCCGGCAACGCCGCGCAGTTGACCGGGACGAATGGCCCGGACGCCCGCTGCGACGAACGATGGATGGCGCGGGCGATCAGCTCCTTGCCAGTGCCCGATTCGCCGAGGAGCAGGACCGTGGCCATCGACGGCGCAGCCTGCATGACCGTCTCCATCAAGCGTCGCCACGGCAGCGACTGCCCAATCACGGCCTTGTGCCGCTCGGCCTCCAGCTGGGCGCGCAGCGAGCGGTTTTCCTGCACCAAATTGCGCTTCTCGAGAGCTTTGGTCACGGCGCGAACGACGTGCGCGCGCTTGAGCGGCTTGGTCACGAAATCGTAGGCGCCGTGCCTCATGGCATCGACGGCGTTCTCGACGGTGCCGTAGGCGGTCATCAAGATCGTTTCCGTCTCGGGAGAGACGCTTCGGCTGGCCTTGAGCAGGTCGAGCCCGGACATTCCCGGCATCACGAGGTCGGTCAACAGCACCGAGATGGGCTGACGACGCAGGATCTCCAGCGCCTCGCTTCCACTCTGCGCAGTCAGCACACGCAGCGATTCCTTCTCGAAGATCTTCGCCAGCGGCTCGACGATGCCAGGCTCGTCATCGACAACGAGGACGCAGGGCAGGACTCGGCCACCGGCCTGCGCCGCGCCAGCATTCTCGCTCAAAGCTTCCTTACTCACGTCGTCATGCCTAGCTCGACCGTCTTACTTCAACCTTGGTGCCACTTCGCAGGAACACGTAACCCGCCACAATCATTGCGAAGATTCGCGTAGGTCCGGGGCGTGGATCCTCGCCAGCTGTCATCTTGGCACAAGTACCGCCAAAGCGCCCTAAGCCGTGACATTTTGGCAGGAGCAACGAATCGCGGATTTATTTGACACGCAACAGATGTTCCGTACCATACGTATGTTCAGTAACTGACCATAGGAGCAGGGGATGAGTCATCTCACGATCGTGCGCGACGAGGAAGCTGTTGGTCTCACCGACCGACAGCGCCAGGTGCTCGACTTCATCAGCGACTCCATCCGCAAGCGGGGCTACCCGCCGACCCTGCGGGAAATCGGCAGCCACTTCGGAATCCGTTCCACCAACGGTGTGAACGATCACCTGCGCGCCCTGGAAAAGAAGGGCTTCTTGCACCGCGAGGACCTGAAGTCGCGCGCCCTGCGACCGCTGCAGACCGAGGACCAATACGTCGAGGTTCCGGTACTCGGCAAAGTCGCCGCCGGCCAGCCCATGCTGGCGGTCCAAAATTACGAAGACACGGTGAAGGTCGACCGCTTCTTCATCGGCCAGAATCGCGAGGTCTTTGCCCTCAAGGTAAAGGGCGAGTCGATGATCGAGGCCGGCATCTTCGATGGCGACTACGTCTTCATTCGCAAGCAGCTACAAGCCACCGCCGGCGAAATCGTGGTGGCCATGATCGGCGACGAAGCCACCGTCAAACGCTACTATCCCGAAGGCGACACCATCCGCTTCGAGCCGGCCAACGCCGCCATGAGCGCGATCATCGTGCGCAAGCGAGACTTCCGCAGCGTGAATCTGCTCGGCGTCGTGATCGGCGTCTACCGCAAGATGATGTAGGGGAAACCCGGCCTTAGCCGCTCACCAGCGCGCCCGACCCCACAGATGGACCATGGTAGTTGACCATGGTATAAATATCGGCATGCACACGATGCCCATCTCCAAATTCAAGGCCACCTGCCTGGCGACTCTCGAACGGGTTCGCAGGACTGGACAACCCTTGAGCGTGACCCGATTCGGTAAGCCCATCGCCGAGATCATGCCGCCAACACCCGCGCCTCTCCCGCGAAACTGGATGGGCAGTTTGCGTGGTACCGGTAAGATTTTGGCTGATTTGACCTCCCCGACTGGCGACTTGGTCGAGTGGGAAGTACAAGAGTGAAGATCCTACTCGATACGCACATTTGGATCTGGAGTCATCTGGACCCGGCCAGGATCAACAAGCGACTGACCCAGGCATTGCTGGATCCGGCCAACGACCTGTGGCTTTCGCCCATCAGTCTCTGGGAATGCATGGTATTGGCTGACAAGAAGCGCTTGTCTTTGAAGGATGGGCCCGCGGCCTGGATTGCTACAGCGCTGACCTCGGCCCCCATGCATGAGGCACCCCTGAACAACGAGATAGCCCTCGCCAGCCGCACCATCAAAGTCGAACATGATGACCCCGCCGACAGGTTTCTTGCAGCGACCGCGGCAGTTTACGATCTTGTGCTGGCCACCGCGGATTCGCGGCTCCTGCGGGGCAAGGGATTCAAGACCCTCGACAACAGATAACCGCCCGGTTCTTGCCTCACCCGCTGACTAGCGCAGCGTACTCGTCGGAAAGCAGGAAACTGACCAGCTCGCGTAGAGCTTGCGACGAGCGCAGCTGTTCCTGCCGCTTTGCCACGGTCGAAGCATCCTCGTCGCGTTCCCGGTGCAAGCCGCAAAGAGCGCGCAACGCCGCCTGGGGATGCCGGCAGGCCAGAAGACCGATGCGATCCGCGGTGTAGCGGCAGCCGCGAATGTAGTCGTCGAGACTCGGCGGATCGCTCAGCGCCCGACCAGCTTCTGCGATGAGCTCGTCACGATGCTGAGCAATGGGCACAAGCGACGCGATGTCGGGATGGCGAAGGCGACGCAGCCACAGCGACGTTGCCTCGTCGGCGGCTTCTTCGGCGATTTCGAACGGCGTCGCGGGCGCCCCGGCGATACGAAGCACGGCCCGCAGCAAGCCGCGCAGGTTGTCCGAGGACATGCGCAACGTCGCCATGGTTCCGGCCCTCGCCTGCTCGAAAGCACGCGCCACAAAGAAGCGCAACTCGGCGGCCGGCAAGGACTCGGCCCGACGCCCGATGAGCAAGCTCATCGGTTGCGTGGCCGTGAACGTCACGTCCGCGCCGTGGCCCTGAGCAACGACGGGAATGGCAGGCGCGCCGAGCTGGCTGCGCAAATCGTCGCATATCGCCACCGTCGTCGGTGAGAGTGGCGCTGTGGGTTCGTCGTATGCCGACGGCGCCGAGCCTGCGAGAGCGCGCGCCAGGTGCTGCAGGATTTTGCGTAGGGGGCCTCGACAGAGCGGATGCGCGGCACGACCCGGAGCCAATGCGTCCGGCCGCGGCCACGCCTCGTCGCCTACCTCGCCGAGACGCGAGGACACGCCCAACTCGGGATCGATGAAGTCGGCAAGGCTGTACGCCGAGCGAGCGAGCACCCGCTGGCCGCGCCCTTCGAAGAGGCGACCGGCAAGCACAGCCACACCCGCATCGCTCGGATCGCTCTCTAGAATGCACACCGCCGCCTTGAGGAGTTCGTCCTTGAATCCCGGCGACACGCTGGTCGCCACGAAAGACAGCACCGTATCCAGGGTGCCCCAATCTCCTCGTGCCACCTTGGTCACGAGCTCGCCGAAGCGCTTCGCCGCCACCTCGGGCTGCAGCGGCGCCCCGAGCAGCACCGACTCCAGCGCCGACTGCGCCATCGCTTCGTCGTGACGAGAGAGCAGCGCTGCCATCGCTACCAGCAATCCAAGATCGTCTTGGTCCGGTTTCGGATTGGGATTCGCAGTCAACAGGTCCACGCCGATGTCCGCCAAGTTGGGCAAATCGGCGCGGCTCCAATAGTAAGTGACCAGCCGCCCGAGCGGAGACGCCAGGCCGGAATCGAGATCGCAAGCCCGCAAGTACGCGTCCGCTGCGCCTTCGGCATCGCCAAGCGACGTGCGCAGCACCTCGCCCTTGCGAAACAGCGCCTCGGCTTTCTTCGCCGGATCGGTTTGAATACGCGACAAGCGCTCGCACATCGAGGCAGCCTCGCGGTGAAGCCCGAGCCGACCGTATACGGTCGCCAAGAGCTCCAGCGTGGATCCGCGGTCGGGCTCGCTGGCCAAGGCCAGCTCGAGATTTTGCCGCGCGGCCTGCAGATCACCTAAACCAAGATAGACTTTCCCAAGGCGCTGACGTACTTGCGTGAGCCGTTCGATCGCCTCCCTGGGAACGAGGCGCACCACCTCCTGCAAGTGCAGCGCGGCCTCGGCCAGATCGCCACGAGTAGCGGCAAATCCCGCCAGCGCCTCGCGCGCGCCGTCGTGGGTGGGATCGGCCGCGACGACCTCACGATAGGCCGCTTCTGCTTCCGCGTGATCCCCGAACATCTCCGCCAGCTCGGCCCGCCGGTACGCCAGCGTCTGCGGCGACAGCGCCGCCGCCGACCCCGGAGTTTGCGCCAACCGCGTGTACATGGCGCGCGCGCGTTCCCACTCTTGCGCGCGATAGGCAAGATCGCCCAGCAGGGCCAGCGCCGAGGCTGCGGCAGGATCGAGCGACAGGGCCTGCTCCAGCGCATCCTGCGCTAACGCCAGCTCGCCCCGAGCCAGGAGCAACCGCGCATGCGCCACGAGATGCGCCACGCGCGTGGGAGGCGACCCATCGAGCAAAGCGGCCTCGTCGAGCATCTTTTGCGCGGTCTGCAAATCACCGTCGCGCTCGGCGGCCTCGGCCATGGCTACCTGAAGACGGGCGCGATACATGTCGGGCAGCGCCGGCACGTCGGCCAAGAGCTCCTTCCATAGGCGCACCCGCGCGCCGGCATCCTCGAGACGGCCATACGCTTCGAAGAGCGCCTCCGCCACCGCGAGATCGACCGGCGCCTCGGCGTGCAGAGTCTCGAGCACCGTAATCGCTATCTCCTTGGCGGTCTCGGGCTGCGACACGAGATCCGTCAGGCGCTTGGTCAAGCCCGGTCGAGCCTCGTCGCTGGCGCGCAGGCGCAAGCTCTGAAGACAAAGCACCGCATCCGCGGTGTCGCCAGCTTGGCTCGCCACCTCGGCCCGGAGTGCCAGCGTTTCGTCGTCGAGCTGGAGGGCGGGTCGACTCTGCAGCACCGCCAAGGCCGGACGCAGGCCTTCGGGCTGGCTCAGACACAGACGCGCGCGACTCGCCAACAAGACGGGCACGGCTTGATCGCTCGTCAGCGCCAGGCGATCGGCAAAAACATCGGCGGCTTCGACAAAATCGCCGCGCTCCACCAGCAGCTGATAGAGCGCATCGAGCGGCGCCACATCGCTGGGTGCTCGCTCGACAAGCTGGCGCAGAATTTCTTCGGCGCGCGCCTTTCCCTCGGGTCTCAGCGCAAGCGCGCCGGCCAGGTCCAAGCCCACCGCAAGCGAATCGACGTCACCGCCAGAGCCAGGCTCCTCGCGCTCGACCGCGGCCCACAGCTTGCCCAACCAATGCACGAGATCTTCCATCCGCGATTGGCGCTTGCACAGGTCGGCCATGCGGTCGAGCAACTCAAGGTCGTCAGGAGTCGTTTGCAGCAGCTCGAGGTAACCGCGCTCTGCCTCCGCGAGATGGCCTTCGCGTTCGGCCGCGAGGGCCAGCGATCGAGGGTCTTGCCGGCGGTCGCTATCGCCCGCAAGCCCCGGGTCGGGCGGCGCCAAAAGCCCCTGCACCGCCGCGTGGTCTTCCGGCGAAAGCTCGAGAAGGACGTTGCACGCTTCTTGCGCTTCGGCCTGCCGATCGCCAACCGAAACGAGCAGGCGAATGAGGAGGCGCAAGACGTGTTTGCCTTGGTCGGGACGCGTATCGCGCAAATGCCGGCGAAGAATCTCGATGGCATCGTCGAGCCTGCCGGTTTGCAAGGCAAGCTGCTCCAACTCGGCCAGCACGGCTTCGTTGCCGGGAACGAGCGCCAAGGCAGATTCGAGATAGCCGGCAGCCTGCTCGGGCTGATGGAGATCCTGCCAAGCGATGCGCGCAGCGCCGAGCAAATGCTCGATTTTCTGGGCCGCACTTTCCGGCACCCGCGCATCGGCCGCCCAACCAGCTAACGACTGCGCCACGCCCGCCGAGTCGCCCTGCCGATGAAGAAGCTCGACCATGCCTTGCCAAGCACGCGCGGCCGACGCTCCGCTTGCATCTCCCTCGATGCACGTCGCGAACCACTGCGCTGCCGCCTGCTCCTCACCCAAGGACAGACGCAAGATGCCCATCTGATAAGCCACATCGGCGCGACCAAACGAGCTTGGCGGCCACACGTCGCGCGCCAGCAGCGCTTCGAGCGAGGCCGCCGCCTGCGCGATGAGCCCCGGGTCGCGGTCAAGGCCACCTTGGCGCGCCAGATCGAGCACTTGCACGACCTCGTCCCGCGTGCCGAAGCCGCCCGCCGACGATTCTTGGCCGATAGCGACCAGCGTCTCCTTCCACCGCCCTTCCACCGCTTGCTTCATCAGGCGCGCGCGCCCCACCGGTGGAAGCGACGAACGCATCGCCAGACCGCGCTCCAAGACCGCCAAAGCACGATCGGTTTGCCCGCTCGCCGCCAACGCCCGGGCAGCCGCTACGTGGGCGCAACTTTCGTCGACGGTCCGACCTTGCAACTCCGAGAGCTCCGCCACCTTTTCGTAGCACGCGGCCGCACGGGCGGCTTCGCCACGGGTTTGCGCTACCACCGCCTGGGCAAGCCAAGCGGGCACAAATTCGGGCCAGCGCTCGAGGGCGGCCCGCGCTAGATCGGCCGCTTGCCCGAGACTGCTCGTCGCCGCCAGCAAGAGCTGCAAGAGCCGCGTCGTCCCGATCCGATCGTCCGTCTCCAGAGGCGACAGAGCCGTAAGGAGGGCCAGCGCACTGGTAATATCACCGCGCGTAAGGGCACTTTCCACCGGAGCACAACGAATGGCGAACTCGCGCATGGCGGATGCCTCGGGGCTGGCCGCCTCGCCCAGCAAAACATCC
>CAZTTW010000151.1:0-8542 GCA_964616265.1 uncultured Myxococcales bacterium
GGCCCGGGCGCGCAACGCGGGGCTAGCCCGGCTGCGCGAGCTGGCCCCAACCGCCGAGCTGGTCCAATTCGTCGACGGCGATTGCGAAGTTTCCGCCGAGTGGATCGCGAAGGCGCAAGCGGCGCTTACCGCCAACCCGAAGGTGGCCGTCGTCAGCGGCCGCCGCCGGGAACGCGCGCCCGAGGCGTCGATCTACAACCGGCTGTGCGACATCGAATGGAACACGCCGGTGGGAACGGCCGAGGCTTGTGGCGGCGATGCGCTGATGCGCGTGGCTCCTCTCGCCGAAGTGGGCGGTTACGACGCCGAGCTCATCGCTGGCGAGGAGCCGGACCTGTGCTTTCGCCTGCGTCAGCGCGGCTTTGGCATTTTGCGCATCGACGCCGAGATGACCCTGCACGATGCAGCCATGCACCACTTCGGTCAGTGGTGGCGTCGCACCCTGCGCAGCGGCCACGCCTACGCCGAGGGATACACGCGCCATCGGCGGGAGCCGGGTCGTTACTGGGCCAAAGAAGTGCGCAGCAACCTGGTCTGGGGAGGGGTGCTGCCACTCGTCTGCTTGTCGCTTCTAACGGCCGCGCCTCCGCTTGGGATGATGGTGGCGGCCGGCTATCCGGTGCTTGCGGCGCGGGTGTACCGGTCGGTGCGGAGCAGAGGCTTCGCGGTTCGCGATGCGGCGCTTTTCTCTGTCGCCTGCGTGCTGGGGAAGCTGCCGTCGTGCATCGGCCAACTTCGTTACTGGACCAAGAGCGCCCTAGGACAGCGAAGCGCGCTCATCGAGTACAAGAGCGGCTCCTGAGCTCAGGACGGCTGCGAAATCTCGCTCACCGCCTGGGCGAGAACGCGCACGTGCGGCACGGCGAGAACCCCCAGGTGATCGGCGGGCACGTCGCGCACAAGCAGGGTATCGGCCCGTTCGCTCCAGCCGTGGTCGGGGGCCACCTTGATCCAGTCGGGGCGTCCGTCCTGGGTTGCACGGACGATCAGAAGTCGCGTTGGTAACTTGACCGGACGGGTGGCGAAGCGCGCTGCTTCCGCGTCCGCCTCGGGACCATCGACGGGAAGGTTGATGGCTTGTGGTTCGCCAGCGGGCTGGTCCTTGCCTTTGAACAAGCGCGACAGCGGCGAACGTGCGTAAAGCCGGCCCAATCTGCCTCGCATCTTCTCCACGAACGTACCAGGTCGATGGAAGGCCAGGCGTGCGAGAGCGAGCAAGCGCTTGCGTTCGTCGACGGAGATAGCGTGCGGCAAGACCGCATCAATGACGGTCACGGCGGCGACCTCCTCGCCTGCGGCGGTCAGTTGGCGCCCCACTTCGTAGGCAACAATGCCGCCGAAACAGAGACCGAGGAGGTGGTAGGGCCCGTGTTTCTGGCGGTCGCGGATCTGCTGAACGTAGCGCAGGCCGATTTGTTCGAGGCTGGGCACTGCCTGCCGTCCGGGAACATAGCGGATCGGAATGTGCATTCCGAATACGGGCCGATCCTCGCCAAGCTCGACGGCCAGATCTTGGTAAAGGGTAACGCCGTAAATGCAGAAGAGCGCTGGTTGCCCAGGCTGTCCATCGCGCAAGCGAGCCACAATGGGCGCATCCGGCGAGACCTTCGTGTGGAGACTGGCCGCGAGGCTTTCCACGGTCGGGGCGGCGTACAGCGCCTGCAGCGGCAATTCGATTTGCAGCTCGCGTTCGATGCGTGCCACGGCTCTGACGGCGAGCGCGGAGTTGGCGCCCAACGTGAAGAAGCTCTGGTCGAGCGGTATGCTGTGCCGGCCGAGGACTTGAGCCCAAACGCTTTGGATGCGCGCCTCGAGCTCGGTCGGTGGTCGTCCTTGCGGGGGCGTCGTGTGGGGTACCGCTTGGGGATTGGGCAGCCGTTTACGGTCGATCTTGCCGTTGGTGTTGAGCGGAAACGCTTCCAGCTCGACGTACGCCGACGGAACCATGTACGGCGGCAGCTTGCTTTGCGCGGCTTCGATGAGCGCCTGACGATTGGCAGCGCCAACCCAATACGCGACGAGGGTTGGCTCGCCTTCGCGCTCATCGGCGACCACCAGAACTTCGCGCACGCCGGCCACACCTCGCAGGATGGTCTCGATCTCGCCGAGCTCGATACGAAAGCCACGGATTTTCACCTGGTGGTCGAGTCGCCCCAGGCATTCGAACCGACCATCGGGCAGGGCTCGACCGAGATCGCCAGTCCGGTAAATGCGATCGCCGGGCGGCCCGCCCGGATTTTGCAGGAACCGCTCGGCCGTCAAGTCGGTGCGTCCGCGGTAGCCGCGCGCCAAACCCTTGCCGCCGATCCAAATCTCGCCCTCGTGCCCGGCCGGGACAGGGCGCATGGCCTCGTCGAGGACGTACATTTGGGTTTCGTCGATCGGTCGACCGATGGTGATGCGACCCTCGCCCGCTCGGATTGGCTCCAGCGACGACCAAACGGTGGTTTCGGTCGGGCCGTACATATTCCACAGCTCGGCCCCGCAGGAAAGCAACCGGTCTGCGAGCGCCGCCGATAGCGCCTCGCCGCCGCACAGCATGCGCAGCTTGTGGTCGCCGCGCCAGCCAGCGTCGAGAAGAAGGCGCCAGGTGGCGGGCGTGGCTTGCATGAGAGTAATATCACCGCGGTCCAGACGTGCGCGCAGGGCACGCGGATCCTGGGCCGTCGCGCGGTCCACGATGACCGTCGTGGCGCCGACGTAGAGCGGAAGGAAGAGCTCCAGCCCGGCGATGTCGAAGGAGGTGGTGGTAATGGCCAGGACGCGCTCGTGCGGCGCAAGTCCCGGTATTTTCGCCATGGAGGCGAGGAAATTGTCGAAGGCGGCACGCGTAATCTCGACGCCTTTGGGGCGACCGGTGGAGCCCGAAGTGAAGAGGATGTAAGCCAGATTCTCTGGCGATGCCGAAGGCTCGGGTGTGGCGCGCGGCTGTCCCCTCGTCGCGTCGTCCAGCCCTTCCAGCACCACCCTGTGCTTGACCGACGTCGTCACCAGCGTCGAGCCCGGATGCACCAGCATGACCTGTGGCACCGCATCTTCGACGATGGCCTGCAGCCGCTCGGGGGGGTGGGTCGGGTCGAGGGGAACGTAGACGCCTCCCGCCTTGAGAGTCGCCAGCATCGAAACCAACTCGAGGGCGCCGCGCGGCAGGGAGATGCCGACACTCGATTCGCCGGTGACGCCCAGGCTGCGGAGCCTGTTGGCTAGCTGGCTGGAGCGTTCGTCGAGCTCGGCGAACGTCAGGGACCCGTTGCTGTCCTCGACGGCGACATGGTCACTTCGGCTCAGCACCGAGCGGGCAAAAGCGTCTAGGAGGCTTAGAGGGGGCATCATGACGTCACGAAGGGGTTAGCGAGATCGGCTTCGGACTGCCGATGACAGCCTCGCTGGCCGATAGGTCTGAGTTAGTACCACTTGGGCCAGATAGCAAGTCTCCAACCCATCTAAACCCATGGCCGAAGAAGCCATTTCATGCTAGTCAAGTCAAACTAATCCTAATTTGCCTGGGTCGGGCCGTCGGTTTGCTGTTTGTGTCAGGCGGCGAGTCGCGGTTCGCTTCGGTGTTTGAGGTGGGAGAGATCCCGCAATGACCAGCGAGATGACGACGTCACAAAACGTTCCCGAGACCACTTTGCAGCCCGGGCGGCTTGTGGCGGGCAAGTACCGCGTGGACCGATTGCTGGGCAAGGGCGGGATGGCGGAAGTCTGGGCGGGAACCAACGAGCGCACCGGCAAGCGTATTGCGCTCAAGGTGATCCTGCGCTCATACGCTTCCAGCAGTGACGCCGTCGAGCTTTTCCGCCGAGAGGCGTTGGCGGGAAGCCGCGTGAATCACCCCAACGTGGTCAACGTGTTTGACGTCATCGATCACGACGGCATGACCTGCATCGTGATGGAAATGCTCGAAGGCGAGCCGCTTGGGACCTACTTGCGACGCAAGGGCAAGCTGAGTGTGGAGGAAGCAATCACGCTGCTCCTGCCGGCCATGCGGGGAGTCGCAGCTGCCAATGCCGAGGGCGTGGTTCACCGCGACCTCAAACCGCAGAACATCTACATCTGCGTTGGGCCAGACGGCCGTTTCGTGACCACCAAAGTGCTGGATTTCGGCATCGCCGTGATGCGGGAGAAGTCGGCGGATGGGGCGGAGGTAACGCAGCTCCTGGCCACGCACGGCACGCCGGCGTATATGTCGCCCGAGCATATTTCCGGAGCGTTGGACATCGACGAGCGCGCGGACGTCTACGGTTTCGGCGTCCTATTCTTCGAGGCGCTGGCCGGCCAGGTCCCCTTCGCCGGCGATCCGGGGCCGGCGCTTCTGGTGCGCATTCTCAACGAGCCAGCGCCGGAGATCAAAAGGCTGCAACCGGACTTGCCGCCGGCCATCGTCGACATCATCGAGCACGCGATGGCCAAGGATCCACGTGACCGCTTTCCCTCCATCAACGATTTCATTCGTGCGGTCGAAGACTGCTTCCTTCCGTCGTCGCCCCTGCCACGGTCGCTCACGCCGATGGCTGGGGTCCCTCTTTTTGCCCTCAGCGAGCAAAAGTCGGGCAGCATGGTCGACTCGGTGGTGCCACTGCGGAGCGAAGGTTCGGGCCTTCATGAGAGTAGCCATACCCGAGCGCTTTTCACCCTCCCTCGCGATATCACTGATTCGCAGCCGGTCGCCCCAGCACCAAGGCGCGTGGCGGATGTTGCCGGTCCGACGACCGCCGAGATCGACTACGACCTGTCGCTTGGCAAGCGGCTGAAGCGGCTGTTTCTCAAGCGAGGCGTCGCACCGGCCACGTTCGTGGGCGTCGTCCTGCTGGTGGGCTATTTTGCATTTCCTCGCGCCCGTCGGCCATCCGCAGAACCACTGCCCGCGCCGGTGGCACCGAGCGTACCCGCCGTTGCCGCTCCGGCCGCGCCGGCACCCGAACCGGCCCTCGCCGCACCTGCCGTTCCCGCGTCTGCTGTCCCCGCACCCGGCGCTGCCGCTGCGGCGGCCGAGGCCGAGCCTAAGCCAACGGAAGCGGCGGCCCAAGCTGCGCCATCGGTTGAAGATGGTGCTGGGCGCACGGTTCCTCAAGAGGCCAGCAGCACCGAGGAAGCACTGGTGCGCGGGGCGAAGACCGCCCGGTCGGCCAGGCACCCGGTCACGCACACCGTCGGCCCGGAGTTACAGCATCCGAGCAGCCGACCCGCTGCGCCTCCATCCCCCGCCCCGCGGCCACCGTCCGGCCCTGCGCCACGTGCAGGCTCGCTGAGCCCTGACGACTTCTAGCCTATTTTCTCCAGGGTCGTGCTGCTGCTCCACTGAACTTCGGGGAGCTCCATGGGTAGGAAAACGCGAAAGCAGCTACCCTTGTTGCGCTCGCTCGCGACTTCGATCCAACCACTGTGCTCGCGAACGATGCCGTAGGCGACCGACAGGCCAAGACCGGTTCCTTCGCCGACGTGCTTGGTGGTGAAGAACGGCTCGAAGATGCGCGGCAGGATGTCGGGCGCAATGCCTATGCCCTCGTCCTTGACGGAAAGGACGGCATAGCGAGGCTCGTCGCTCAGCCCTCCGACCGGCGGCGTGAGATCCGCCGGCGGCTTGGCGCCGGCCGTGCCAAGTCCGACTGTGACCTTGCCCTGCCGCTCGGATGCGTGGATAGCGTTGACGAGCAAATTGACGAGAACTTGTTCGATTTGTTCGGGGTTGGCTGGCGGCTTGGGAACGACCCCGTCAGGCACGATTTCGATGACAAGCCGGCGTTTCATGGCCAGAGGCTGCAACATGGTCACGGCGCGTTCCACGATGGCTATCAGATCGACGGGAGAGCGCCGTGCGTGCGGGCCCGGCGGCGTGGTGCCACGACCGCGCGCGAAGTCCAGCAATTGGCGAACGATGTGCGTGATGCGATCGATTTGCTCGCCGATGATGCGCGCCCCTTCACGGGCTTCGCGTGGAAGAGCGGCGTTCGTTGCCAAAAGATTCGCACGCATGAGGGCCACGCCCAAGGGAGTGCCTAGCTCGTGGGCGACGCCGGACGCGAGCTTGCCGACCGTCGCCAGTCGATCGGCGTGTCGGAGCTGGTCCTGGGCGCGCAAGTGCTCCTCGGTGGATGCGGCGAGGGCCTGTCGCGTTTCTTCCAAGCGCGCGCACATGGCGTTGATGGCGGCCGCCATCTCACCCAGCTCATCGTGCTGTTTCAGGGTGATCGGCGTTTCGATAGCGCCGTCGCCGATGCGGGCAACTTGGGCGACCAGCTTGTTGATGGGGCGACCGACGAACTCCAGTCCGAGGATCGTCGCCAAAGCTCCGACCGTGAGGACCGCCACAAGCGTGAGTACGATGCTGCGGACAATCGTCGTGCGTACGTAGGTCGCGGCGAAATCCCGAGGTTGGGAAAGCTCGAGCGTGCCCACGACCTGGCCGCCGACGTGCACCGGAAAGTGCGACACCATCATGCTCGACGTCGACATGGGGGGCGGGACGGACGATCCCCCGAGCCAGCGAATGTGCGGTACTTGGTCAGGTGCCTGAACGGTGCGGAGGAATGTCAGCGCTGCCTCGCGCCCCTGGGTGGACCACAGGTCGCTTGCCGAGCGCTCGAGCACCCGGGCCAGGACTTCGTGGTTTTGCCTCATTTCCCGGTCGAACGCCGCAAGCTCTCGCTGGACGCGGTAGTACGCGTTTGTCGAAAGCACCACGACCAGTCCAACGATCGTGGAGAGGATGAGCTTGCGAGCCAGCTTCATGCGTGGCGATCACGCGGTTGCAACCGGTGCAGGCAAGCGCGCGCGGATGAGCGAAAGTAGCTCTTCTGGTCGAAACGGTTTGGCGAGCAGCACCGCCGAGCCGAGATGCTCGACTTGTGCCCGCAAATGATCGTCGGGAAACGCAGTGACGATGATGATGGGAACGCGTAGGCCGGAATTGCGAGCCGACAGTGCTACTTGAAATCCGGTCATCCACGGCATGCGTACGTCGGTGATGAGCAGGTCGACCGGGTTGTCGTCCGTCAGCAGCATGATCAGATCGCCCCCGCTCGATGCGGGAGATACTTCGACGCCAAGACCCGATACGAGCTCGCAGAGCACGTTCCGCATGTCATCGTCGTCCTCGGCGATGACGACGCGAGGAATACGGTCTTCTCTATCCATGGGCACCCCTGAGATTGCCTCGGTCCTTATCGTATGACCTATTTGTCGGGAACGTGCCAGGGCACACTAGAACTATTCCATGCGCGTGCCAGCCAGGGACGTATCGTCCTACCCGACGGTTGGTTGCCATCCCGCCAGGGTACGTTAGCCTAGCCCTACCGCAGGATGGATGAGGTAAGATGCCCCAATGGTTCGAAACATAGTCTTTACCGTTTCGCTTATTTCGGTCTTGACCATTTCGGCGGCGCACACCCGCGCCGCCGAGGAGTCGTCGTCTGGAGACGACCCCAAGTATCGCGCCACCTTGAAGGAGGCGCTGGCCGAGTACGATGCCAACCACTTCGAAGAGGCGCGCATCCTTTTTCGAAAAGCGCACGAGCTCAATCCCAACGCTCGTACGCTCCGCAGCATCGGCATGGCCTCGTTCGAACTGCGCGACTACGTGGCGGCGTTGCGGGCACTGACCGCCGCGCTGACGGAAACGCGCAAGGCGCTCAATGCCGAACAGCGGGCACACGCGCAAGGGCTGCTCGAAAAGAGTCGCATGTTCGTCGACGTCTACACTCTCAAGGTCACGCCTGGCGATGCGCGGGTTCTGCTCGACGGTCGCCCCGTCGACCAGGAGCCCGACGGGACCATTCTGCTCGGATTCGGCAATCACACGTTCGAGGCGAGCAAGCCCGGCTACGCCACGCGGGCGTTGCCGGTAAACGTGCGCGGCGGCGAGCACAAGGATTTGGCCATGACCCTCGAGCGCAAGGCGGTGGCGCTGGCTGCTCCGATCGCCCCAGCGGCGACGATCGCGGCGCCGCCACCCGCGGCGCCGGTCAAGCACGGATTCACCAGCACGGGGTGGTTCCTTGGCGCGGGGGGAGCTGCGCTTGTCTCAGCCGGTGCCGGGGTTGGCTGGTGGTACGAGAATCGCGAGGTCACCAATTGCAACAACCCGCCGCCGGCCGCCAACGGCGGTCCTCAGAAATGCGACAACAAGAGCACCGTCCTTCTGTTGAGGAATTTGTCTGTCGGCGGAACCATCGCCGCCGGGGCTGCTGCGGTCACGATGGCGATTCTCGGCGTCGTCACTCACCAACCCGCCAGCGATCAAGTCGCTCTCGGCGGTCTCGTCTGCACGCCGACGCTCTCGGGCGTGTGGTGTCAGCGGTCGTTTTAGTATAGCCGCGGTTCTGCCGATGAATCGGCATCATGTCCCTTGCCGTGCGCGGCTGGCGACTCCGGGTCGGCTGCAGTCTTCGTCTGATTGCTCGCGACCGCAAACGAGGTACGGGCGGCGAGCGCGGCGCCATTTTGGTGGTCGTCATGCTCATCATGGTCGTGCTCCTCGGTCTGGGGATGTCCGGCTTGTTTCTCACCAAGTCGAACGTGCAGATTCTAACCAACACCAACT
>CAZTTW010000152.1:0-3476 GCA_964616265.1 uncultured Myxococcales bacterium
TGCTGTAGCTGACCATGACCGACGCCACGCCGGCGTTGATGGCGGGGCGATACGGCTCGATGGCCAGCGTGCGGAACGTCGTTTCGTCGATGGTCACGTCGCCCATGTTCTTGCCGCCGTCGGTGGTCCCGTCACCGGCATAGTGCTTGGCAGCTGCAAGAACGCTCTGCTGGCTGCTCAGCTTTCCGTTCTGAAGGCCTCTGACCGCCGCAGCGCCCATCTGCCCGGCGAGGTCGGGGGACTCGCCAAACGACTCGTAGGTACGCCCCCAGCGCTCGTCGCGTGCAGCGGCCACCGTCGGCGCAAATGCCCAGTTCATTCCGACGCCCAGCATTTCGAGCGCGGTAATATGACCAATCTGCTCGACGAGCGCCGCATCCCGCGACGCCCCGAGCCCGATGTTGTGGGGAAAAATCACGGCGTCCTGAACGTTGTTGTTACCGTGAATCGCGTCGATGCCGTACAGGAGTCCGATGTGAGGATTGAACCCCTTGGCGACGTTGATGAAGGACGTGGTCAAGGCGATCCAGTCGCTGACTTTGTTACCGCCGGACGGGTCCGAGCTTCCACCACTGAGCACCGAACCCAGAATCTGCTGGTTGGCTTCGGAGGTCGTGAGGCCGTAGTGGTCCACCTGGGTCATCTGACCAAACATCTGGGCAGGCGTCAGCTTCGCAACCAGCGCGTTCACCTTATCGGTGCAGCTCGCCGAGGGTGCCCACGGACCGCTGACCCCGGCATCCGGCGAGGTGCTCGTGCTTCCGCCTTGGCCGCCCGTTGGGCTCGTGCTTCCACCTTGGCTGGGAGAAGTGCTGCCGCCCTGGGCACTCGACGTGGTCGAGGCGCCGCCTTGGCTCAACGTCGTTCCGCCCTGACCGCCCGGCCCGCCGACCGTGCCGCCACCCGGGCCGCCACCGGAAGCGGACCCGCCCTGCCCGCTCGCGACCACGGTGTCGCCGCCTTGCCCCTGCGAGCCGCCCCCGCCTTGTCCTGCCGTCGCGCCGGCTGCTCCGCCTTGGCCGCCGGTCGCCCACGGATCCCAGTTGCCGCCCATCGGGCTTACTGGATTGTTGTTCTGGGAGGAGCTCGAACAAGCGCCGAGGACTGTGAAAACGGCGAGCGTGGAAGTTCCTAGACCCGAGACACGGCGAAGATTCATTCCTGCTTCTCCTGCAGCTGTTTTGACCAGGTTCAAGGGGGCGGCTCGTAGACTATCCCACCCCGTTGTTTGGGGCATCCGCAAATGGAATTGCTCAGCCGATGGCTGTGACCTGCGCCTCGGCAAGTTGCCTGGTCGACTCTCGAGAAGCTCACGCTCCAGCGCAAGGAGCACCGTTCCGCGCTGGTGCGCCGTTGCCGAGGTGCAGCGACTTTTCGAGGTAACCCCTGGCAAGAAAATCCGCTAGCGTTCCGGCATGGCGACTGCGAACTACTCTTCATGGTCGGGCGGCGATCCGCCTCAGCAGGGGCCCAGCACGACGGCAACCGTGGTTGATACGGATCCTCCCGAGAGCTTTAGTGGGTGGCCCAATCATCGTCGGGTCCAGCCAGAGCCAAGCGCTTGGCCCAGCAAGAAACTACCTGCGCGCCGTCAGCGTCAGCAGCTCGGCCCGGCGGCTGGATTGCGGCCGTCGGTGCAAAAGCCCCGACCCGTCGGTGGCTGGATTGTCGCGTTCTCCCTGGGGGCGTTCGCCGCCGGCTTGTCTGCCGCGCCGGCGCTCAGCTTCTACGGCGATCGAGGCGTCGAAGCAGCGATCAAGTGGACGGCAAGTTGGGCGCCCGGCTCCCTTGCGAGCCTACTTACCCAAGCCGCTCGAAGAACCACGGCCGCCCACGCCTCATGCGAAGGCCTCACGATCGGTTGAAGCCGAGACTGCCGCCCCGTCCGAGCCGCTAGTGAAACATTCCCCAGCGCACCGAGCGCACGGCAAGCACGGCAGCGGTGCGGTGCCGCCGACAGCGTCTACGCCTCAGGCAACCCCGACGGAAAAACCAGTCGCGGATCCCTTCGAGCAGTAGCGGTTCGAACTGCTCAGCCGACGGCCATGACCTGCGCCTCGGCAAGTTGCATGGTCGCGGGAGAATCTCCGACTATTCTTGCGGAGCCTCATGCCCAACGACCCTCGAGAAGCTCACGATCCAGCACAAGGAACTGCCGACACGTCTCGGCCGCTGGGCATCTACGTTCATTTCCCGTTTTGCGGAGCGCGCTGTCCGTACTGCGATTTCGCCGTCGCGGTTCGGCCGACCATTCCCCACGATTGGTACGCGGACGCCGTCAGCGCCGAGCTGCGCGAGCGCGCCCCGTGGTGGAAAGCTGCCGACGAACCGAGGCTCGTGTCGATCTACTTCGGCGGCGGCACACCCGGGCTTTGGCGTCCCGATGCGCTCGGCCGCGTTTTGGCAGAGGCGCGCCGGCTCTTTCCGAACCAGGGCGACCTCGAAGTTACCGTCGAGGCCAACCCCGGCGAGATTGACGAAGGCCACCTTCGCGCCTTGCGTACGCTCGGCGTGAACCGCGTGTCGTTCGGCGCGCAGGCGTTTCAGGATCGACTCTTGGAGCGCATCGGCCGCCACCATTCCGCCGCGTCCATCGCCAGTGCCTTTGCTTCGGCGCGCTCTGCCGGCTTCGAGAACCTGTGTGCCGATCTGATGTTCGGTCTGCCCGGCCAATCGATGGACGACTGGCGTGCGTCGTTGCATGCGCTGTGCGCGCTCGGGCCCGAGCACATCACCGCGTACGCGCTCACCGTCGAGCCAGGCACGCGCTTCGGCGCTCTCGACCGTGCCGGCAAGCTCGCGCGCCCGGATGACGAAGTGGTAGCTGCCATGTATTCGCTGTGCGATGAAACGCTGTCCGCCGCCGGCTACGAGCATTACGAAATCTCGTCTTACGCGCGGCCCGGCCGCCGTGCGGTCCACAACAGTATCTACTGGACGATGGGCGGATACCTCGGCGTCGGCGTCTCGGCGTCGTCGTTTCGACCGCTCTCGAACAGCGGCGGCTGGCGTCTCACCAATCCGCGCTCGGTGGGTGCCTATCTGGAGGGGCCGCGGGTCGCCGTTACGCCCGAGCTGGTGGAATGGCGCACTGCCGAGCAGGTCGAGGACGAAGCGCTGTGGCTCGGCCTGCGCATGGCCGACGGCATCGACCGTCACTCTCATGCAGCACGGTACGGCCAGGATCCGCTCGCGCTGCCCGAACGAGCGAGCGCGGCACAGGCGTGCGTGCAAGCGGGCTGGCTCGAGGTCACGCCCGGCCATGTCCGCCTGACCCGTGCCGGTTTCCTGTTTGCCGACGAGGTGGCCGTACGCCTGGGACGTCGAACCTGACACACGCGCCTTTTTCGCAAGCCGTTCTGCGCCGGCCGTCGCCGTCGGCCTTGGCGACGGCCGTTTTTTGAGGTTAGATCTACGTGGTGAACGACATCGGCATTCGCGCAAAGAAGGTTCTGCATGCCGTCGTCTCGGAGTAC
>CAZTTW010000152.1:3576-8508 GCA_964616265.1 uncultured Myxococcales bacterium
GAATTCGTGCGCCTGCGCGAGGGCCAACTGCTGGCCGTCATCGCGACCTCAAGCGGCCAGCTGCAAAACAAGCTCATCCACGTGGATTTTGTCCTGTCGCCAGGCGACCTCGACCGCATCAACAACTACCTCAATGGCCTCGTCGCGGGGCTGACCTTGGATCAGATGCGCAAGCGGATCTTGCAAGAAATCGAGCACGAGCGCTCGGCCTTCGATCCGGTGCGCAGCCAAGCGCTCGGCCTGGCAGCGGCAGCCATCCCCGCGGGCGGCGTGGGTGACATCCTTCTCGACGGTCAAGCCAATCTGGTCGAAAATGTGGCGGACTTGGAGGGCGCACGCAGCGTGCTTCGAACCTTGGAAGAAAAAGATCAGATCGTGAAGCTGCTCGACCGCACCTTGGCCGCGCCTGGGATCTGCGTCTTTATCGGCGCCGAGGCCAATCTGGCCGACCTCGACGACATTTCAGTGGTGGCCGCGAGCTACGGGGGCGAGGATCGTCCCCTCGGTACCATCGGCGTGATCGGCCCGTCGCGAATGAACTATTCGAAGGTCATCCCTCTGGTAGACTTCACCGCCGACGTGATTACAGAGATTCTTCCGCGAAGCTGATCACGATCCGAGTTTCCTAGTCCGAAGGTCTGGAGTCCTCCATTCATGAGCGAAAACGAACAGAAGCCCATCGACATTGACCTGTCCCCAGCGTCCGACAATCCCGACAAGCCATCGCCCGAGACGCCGAACGCCGAGGCGGCTTTGTCCGCCCCGAGCCCCGAAGAACGCATCGCTTTACTCGAAGCGGAAAAAGCCGAGACTAGAGATCGCATGCTTCGCATTGCTGCCGACTTCGAGAACTGGAAGAAGCGCGCCCGCAAGGATCAAACCGACGGTGAGGCGCGCGCCAAGGAAGGCGTTTTGCGCGACTTCCTTGAAGTGGTGGACAACCTGGAGCGAGCCACGGCCTCGTTCGCCGATGGCAAGGAAAGCGACGCCAAGTCGGTGCGCGATGGCGTCGAGCTGGTGCTGCGCCAGTTCCGCTCGAAGCTCGACCGCTACCAGGTCAAGGCCGTCGAGGCCGTGGGTCAGCCCTTCGATCCGCGCCTGCACGAGGCCATCTCGCAAGCGCCCAGCGCCGACGCAAAGCCCGGCTCGATCCTGCACGAGTTGCAGAAGGGTTACACCATCGGCGAGAAGTTACTTCGCCCCGCCATGGTGGTTGTGGCTACGGCGGCGCCCGCCGAGAAACCGGCCGATGCCAAAGGCGGCGACAAAAGCGAAAAAAACGACAAGGGAGAGAACTGACCAGTGGGCCGGATCATCGGGATCGACCTAGGGACGACCAACTCGTGCGTCGCGGTGGTCGAGGGCCTCGAGCCCTTGGTCATTCCGAACGGGGAGGGCTCGCGCACGACACCCTCGGTGGTCGCTTTCACCGGCGAAGGGGAACCTCTGGTCGGGCAAATTGCCAAGCGTCAGGCGGTGACCAACGCCGAGAACACCATCTCGTCGGTCAAGCGTCTGATGGGCCGCAAGCGCCTCGATCCCGAGGTCACACGCCACGCTCAGAATTCCACCTATAACATTGGTTCGTCCGACAACGGCGATGCCTGGGTGAGCGTGCAAGGCCAAGGCTATGCGCCGGCGCAAATTTCCGCCTTCATTCTCGACCGCATGAAGCGCACCGCCGAGGATTACCTGGGCGAGCCGGTCACCGACGCGGTAGTGACGGTGCCAGCTTACTTCGGCGACAGCCAGCGCCAGGCCACGAAGGACGCCGGTCGCATCGCGGGCCTCAACGTCAAGCGCATCATCAACGAGCCCACGGCGGCAGCGCTCGCGTACGGGCGGCTATCGACCGCGGCCGAAGCGAAGATCGCCGTCTACGACTTGGGCGGCGGCACCTTCGATATTTCCCTGCTCCACCTGCACGAGGGCGTGTACCAGGTCAAGGCGACGAGCGGCGACGGGTTCCTGGGCGGCGAAGACTTCGACGCACGCATCATCGGGTACCTTGCGGACACCTTCCAAGCTCAATACGGCGTGGACCTTCGCAGCGACCGCATGGCACTGCAACGCTTGCGCGAAGCCGCCGAGCGGGCCAAGCACGAGCTCTCCACGAGCCTCGAAACCGAGATCAATCTACCCTTCATCGCCGCGACGGCGGACGGCCCCAAGCACCTCATGCAGTCGCTTACCCGCGGCAAGCTGGAGACGCTGACCGAGGACATCATCAATCGCACCCTGCCGCTGTGCGAGCGCGTGCTGCGCGACGCGGGCTGGGCCACGAAGGACATTGACGAAGTAATCCTGGTGGGCGGGCAGACGCGCATGCCGCGTATCCAAGAAGTGGTCGCCACCTACTTCGGGAAAAAGGGCTCTCGCGCCATCAATCCCGACGAGGCCGTGGCGGTGGGTGCGGCTCTGCAGGGCGCCGTGCTGGCGGGCGATCAGTCGGACGTTCTTCTTCTCGACGTCACGCCGCTCTCGCTCGGCGTGGAGACGGCGGGTGGCGTCTTCACCAAGATCATTCCGTACAACACGACGGTGCCGGTGAGGCGAGCGATGGTCTTCTCGACGGCGGTGGACAACCAGCCTTACGTCAACATCCACGTCCTCCAGGGCGAACGCGAGATGGCCGCCGACAACAAGAGCCTGGCGCACTTCCAGCTCAACGGTATTCCGCCGGCACCGCGCGGGGCGCCGCAAATCGAGGTTTCGTTCGATATCGACTCCAACGGCATCGTCAGCGTGTCGGCGAAGGACCTCGGAACCGGCAAGGCCCAGAGCGTGACCGTCAAGCCGACCTCGGGCCTCACCGAGGGCGAAATCAAGAAATTCATCGCCGAGGCGGACACCAACCGAGCCGTCGACCAAAAGAAGAAAGAGCTGGCCGATCTGCGCAATGGCGCTGAGACCTTGATTTACGGCACCGAGAACACCTTGCAGGAATACGGCGAAAAGCTCGACTTCGTGGCACGCGAGCGGGTGCAGCTCGCGCTCGACGAATGCAAGTACGTCGTAGAGTCGGACGCCGATAACATGGAGCGCCTGCGTGAATCGCTCGGCCGCCTGCAGACCGAAGCGCACGCCTTGTTCGCAAGCCTGCATGGCTCGTCCAGCGAGAGTACGTAGAGTAGCTGGTTTTTCGAGATGCGCGGCGCTCCCAAACGCGATCCGTACGAGGTGCTGGGCGTGCCACGCCAAGCGACCGCCGCGGAAATCAAGACGGCGTACCGCAAGCTGGCCCTCGAGCACCATCCCGACCGCAATCCCGGCGATCGGACGGCCGAGGAGAAATTCAAGGAGGTATCGCTAGCCTACGCGGTCCTCGGCGACGAAGACAAGCGCGCGCAGTACGATCGCTTCGGCGGGCTGACCAGCGATTTGCCTTTCGGCAGCGAAGCCGACCTTGGCACGGTGACCGATTTTTTCGATGCGGTCTTCGGCGACCTGCTTGGCAGCGCCCGCAAGCGCGCCGCCGGTCATGATCTGCGCTACACCCTGGAACTCGCCTTCGAGGAAGCGGCCCTCGGCTGCGAAAAAGAGATCCGGTTCACGCGTAGCAGTGACTGCGCCAGCTGCCGGGGCACCGGCGCGGAAGGCGGCGCTGCGGGTCTCGTCCCCTGTACCAATTGCCAGGGACAAGGCACCATTCGCCACAAGGCCGGGTTTCTTTCCAGCAAACGGGACTGCCAGGCCTGCGGCGGCACCGGCCAAGTGCCGCGCGTGCCGTGCAAAGCCTGCGGGGGCGCCGGGCTGGTCGATAGCGAGCGCGTGTTCACCGTGCGCATTCCGCCCGGCTCGCACGGCGGGAACAGCCAGCGCGTGCCCGGCGAAGGCTCCCCCGGCCGGCGCGGCGGCCCGGCGGGCGATTTACACGTCGTCGTGCGGGTAAAGCCCGATCCGTGGTTCCGCATCGAAGCGGATGTCCTCGTGTGTGAGGTGCCACTGTCGCCCGACGAGGCCGCCCTAGGCGCCGAGGTAGAAATTGCCCTGCCGGGCACGACGGTGCGCATGAAGATACCGCCCGGTACGCAGGCGGGCGCCGTGTTCCGTGTGCGGGGCAAGGGACTGCCGCGAGCGGGCGGCGGGCGCAGCGACGCCCACGTGCGCATCAGCGTCGAGGTTCCGACGGCACTTTCCGACGAAGCCGCCACGCTGCTTACCAGACTGGGCGAGGTCTGCGACGATTCGTCCTATCCACGCAGGAAAGCCTTTCGCAACCGTGCACGACGACCGAGCCACGAGTAAAACAGGAGCATGCCCATCCTGAATATCGCGCTCTTCGTCGCCACCCTGGTCACCACGACCATTCAGGGCGCGATCATGCAGCACGGAGGCGGCGGCATTTTTCCGCTCACCGACGGTCTCAGCTTTTCGATTCCGCTCTTGGCGATCTTGCTCTGCCACGAAATGGGCCACTACGTTGCCGCGCGAATTCACGGCGTGCCCGCCTCGTTGCCCTACTTCGTCCCGCTGCCGCCCGGTATCGGCCTGTTCGGCACGATGGGCGCCGTGATCTTGCAGTCGCGCACCACCGATCGACGCAAGCTCATCGACATCGGAGCGGCCGGCCCGCTGGCCGGGCTCGTGGTGGCCATTCCGGTGCTCGCCTACGGGCTGCATCTGTCCCAGGTCGGTCCCATCGCGGGCGGCTTGCAGGAAGGCAATTCCCTGCTCTATGCCATCCTCAAGCGCCTGGTGTGCGGGGCCTGGCTTCCCGATGGCAATACGGACGTCAACCTTCATCCCATGGCGTTCGCGGGTTGGGCCGGCCTCTTCGTCACCATGCTCAATTTGATTCCTATCAGTCAGCTCGACGGCGGGCACGTGGCATTCGCCTTCTTCGGCAACCGCTACGGCTGGGCCAGCCGGTTCTTGCGCAACATGCTTCTTCCGCTCGCGGTGGCGGTCATGCTGACGGTGTATCACACC
>CAZTTW010000153.1:0-8502 GCA_964616265.1 uncultured Myxococcales bacterium
TCATCTTGCGGAACGGCTTCTGGTCGAAGCTGATGCGCACCATGAAGACCTTGCACTCGAGGCCGATGAGGCTGCAGGCGAACGACAAGGCCGTGCCCCACTGGCCCGCGCCGGTTTCCGTGGTCAGGCGCTTGATGCCGAATTTCTTGTTGTACCAAGCCTGCGGCACCGCCGTGTTCGGCTTGTGACTGCCAGCCGGGCTGACGCTTTCGTCTTTGAAATAGATTTTCGCCGGGGTCTTGAGGAAGCGCTCAAGATAGATCGCTCGACGAAGCGGCGACGGCCGCCACCGGTAGAGAATGTCGAGCACCTCGGGAGGAATATCGATCCAGCGCTCGGTCGAAACTTCCTGCTCGATGAGATTCATCGGGAACACCGGCGCGAGCATTTCCGGCTTGATGGGTTGGCCGTCGGGGCCAAGCGGCGGCAGCATCGGCGTCGGCAGATCCGCAGCCAAGTTGTACCACTTGCGCGGGATCTCGTTCTCGGAGAGCAGAATCTTCACGTTGTCCATGGGTCCATCCTTCCGTGAGCGCCGCCAAGTAAGCGGGGCGCCGCGAGTAGAGCGATACTAGCCCGCCCGATTCATGAGTAGCATCCAAATTGCGCATGGCGCGGGCTAGCGACCGCGTTGGCGGAGGCGGGCTTTGCCCACCGGAGCCAGAGCGCGAGAAGGCATGGAAATCCTCCCAGAGTGTCCATCGGAATTGACTAGCCCGCGGCTGTCCAAGAGCGAAGCACAGACTGCCTGCCGGGCTCCGTCGGCAACGAAATCGGCGTGAATGATGCGGGCTAGAGGAGTCGCGGCGGCGAGCTCAAACACGGAACCACGACAACACAGACAACCGCAAAGGTGCCGGCGCTCCTACCTTCGGCGGGTGACGCCGATGATGGCCCGTTTCTTGGAGTTATTGGCGGTGACAGGCGGCGGCGGCTCGTCGCGATCCAAGCGATCCGAGGTGGCAGGCCGAACCAACCGGTAGGCGCCGGTCGGGGTGCGAGTTGGGTCTTTTTCGCTGTCGCCCCTTGCGGGCTGTGCCGCTGGACTGCACCGGTTGGATACTGTCGGCTCGTCGCGGAATTCGTCGGCGCCCGCGACCATCTCCTCAGACTGGGCCATCGGCCCGTCGCTGCGTGCAGGCTGCTGCTCGGTCTGCGAGTGAGTTGGGGATTTCATGGCCGTCGACCTGACCGCCAGAATATTCATAGTATCGCAATGTAAGGTTAAGCACAATACATAAGTGGGAACGAGTTGCGTGGTTTCGTTGCGATCGCCGCTCGGTAATTCCGCTATATAGGTAAGTCTTTCCGCGAGGTGATCCGTGGTTTCAGCACGACAGCTCAAGCAACTTGCCGACGAGCACGGCACGCCGCTCTTCGTGGTCGATCACCGCGAGATTCGGCGCAACTACGCGACTTTCAAGAAGCACCTGCCGCGCGTGCAGGCCTACTACGCGGTGAAGGCGAACCCGGATCCGGAAATAGTGCGCACCTTGTTCAAGGCGGGCGCCAGCTTCGACGTCGCGTCGATGCCCGAGTTCAACATCGTTCACGCCAACATCGCCGACTGGCCTGCGAAAAAGCGCCAGGACTTCATCTGGGACAAGATCGTCTACGCCAATCCCATCAAAGACAACCGCACCTTGGCCGATCTCGATCCGTACAAGCCGCTGGTCACGTACGACAACCTCGATGAAGTCGGCAAGATCAAGAAGTACGCGCCACACGCCGGCCTGGTTTTGCGCGTGAATGTGCCCAACACGGGATCCGTGGTCGAACTGTCGTCCAAGTTCGGCGCCTCGCCGGGGGAAGCCGTCGACCTGATTGAAGCGGCATTTTCTGCCGGGCTTTCCGTCGAGGGCCTGTCGTTCCACGTGGGTAGCCAGTGCACGAATTTCCAGAACTACGTGCAGGCCCTGGCCATCGCCGACAGCATTTTCAAAGAAGCGTGGCAGCGCGGCTACAAGCAGGTGAAGATCCTCGATATCGGCGGCGGTTTTCCGGCGCCGTACGATCAGCACGTGCGACCCTTCTCCGAGCTGGCGCGCACCCTCAACGCCGAGTTCGAGCGTCAGTTCGGTCCCGAGATCGAAATCATCGCCGAGCCCGGCCGCTTCATGGTGGCCACCGCCGCGACCTTGGTGGTGGAAATCATCGGCAAAGCCGTGCGCAACGGCAAGCAGAGCTACTACGTCAACGACGGCGTCTATGGCACGTTTTCAGGCGTGCTTTTCGATCATTGCCAGTATCACTTCAAGGCGTTCAAGAAAGGCCCGACGGAAATCGCGTCGGTATTCGGGCCAACCTGCGACGCCCTCGACGTGATTTCGGTAGCGGAGGACCTGCCAGCGAACCTGCAGCTCGGCGATCGGCTTTACAGCGAGAACATCGGCGCCTACACCATCGCCAGCGGCACGAACTTCAACGGCATGCCGCTGCCCAAAGTCGTGGCCATCGGCTAGCCGTCAATTTTGCAGGGGCGGTCCGCGTCCCGCCCCTCGTCCGCGAAGCAAATTCGCGGACTTCACCCCACCTGCGGCCGAGCCCTTGGCTCGGCTTCCGCGGGCGCAAACAGATCGAAAATTTGCCTCGCTTTGGTAGGCGCGTACCCTACATAGCATGAGCATCGAGGTTGAACGCGCCACTATTGCTTGCGGATGTTGCGGGGCCAAGGTCACCGAGCTCCGCCGGGGCCGCTGCTGGGGTTGCTATTCCAAGTGGGCCGAGATGCGCCCGGTTCCGAAGGGCGCCGCCTGCGCCGTGTGCGACGAGCACCGCCGCGAAAATTTGCGCCTCGTCGAAGTGCACAGTCGCTCGGTGGCCCTCTGCCACATCTGCGCCGCGCGCACGATGAAGCTGGCCAAAGTGCCAACCTCCATCGATGGCTTGCGCCGGCAACTGCTGCGCGATCGGCGCCAGGACGACCGTCGTGGCGATGGCATGGAGCGACGGATTTTTCCGCGCGAGCGCCGCGTGGGTGACCGTCGAGGACCGCCGCGAGCCAGCGCCTCCGACACCACGAACCCAGGCTTCGTCATGCCCGAGTTCGAGGACATCGTCATCGAGATCCAGGACGCAGACATCGAAATCGTCGAGCAGACACTGGTGCGCGAAAGCCCGGTGGTTGCGTCGATGGCTCGCGGCTCGAAGACCTAGCTAGCTTCCCGGCAATTCGATCTTCCACTCCTTGCCCTCGCGCACAAGGGACAAGGAATGCCGATCGCCCGCTGCCGAGAAAACCTCGACCTCCGCACGATCGCCCTCGCGGAAAACCGTTCGCATCCCGGCCGCTTCCCACGCGGGCGGTGCCCACCCGACGGAAAAGAAATCCTCGGGCCGCGCCATCAGCCGGCCGCCTTGGTGGCGGCTGGACGAAAGCATGCTTTCGATGCGCGCGCGGGTCTGCGGGCCCAGGCGCTGATACGCTGCCACCCGATCGCCGGCACGAGCCGCGGCAATGAATAGGTGCACGGCACCTTCGGGATTGTCCGCGCGCTCTTGGCTGGAGCAGCCGGCCCCAACGGCGAGAGCGACAGCGAAAACGGCGACCGCGTGGATCCAGGTGCGCATGCTTGGCCAGGATACCCGGAATGCTATTTCATGACCGACAGCTTGCTACTGCGCTTGGCGGTTCCCGGATCGGGCAAATTGCGCACTGACAGGCTGCAGGCGACCTTTTCGGCAATGCCTCGAAAAGCCCGTGCCACCTCGGAATCAGGCGCCGAAAGAACGACCGGCTTGCCTGCATCGCCGCCGCCGCGAATGGCAGAGAGCATGGGAATTTCGCCCAGGAACGGCAGGTTTTCCCGCTCCGCCAGGCGCCGTCCGCCGCCGCGAGCGAAAATTTCTTCGTGATGCCCGCACTGCGGGCAGGCGAAATAGCTCATGTTCTCGATGACGCCGAGAACTGGGATCTCGACCTTCTTCCACATGGCCAGCGCCTTCTCGACGTCGATGATCGAAACCTCTTGCGGGGTCGTCACCATGACCGCACCGGTCACCGGCACGAGCTGCGACAAGGACAGCTGCGTATCGCCCGTGCCCGGCGGCAAGTCGACGACCAAATAGTCGAGCTCGCCCCACTCCACGTCTTCGACGAACTGAGTGAGCAACTTGTGAATCATGGGTCCGCGCCAGATCACGGCGGCGCCGCGATCGACGAAGAATCCCACGGAAAGGACCTTGATACCGTAGTGCGTGCCCGGAACGATGGTGTGCTGGTCGCGAATTTCGGCGGTGGTTTCCGGCTCGCCCATCATTTGCGGAATCGACGGACCGAACACGTCGGCATCGAGGATACCCACACGGGTGCCGGCGAGGCTGAGCGCCGCTGCGAGGTTGGTGGTGACCGTGGATTTGCCCACGCCGCCCTTGCCGGCAGCTACGGCGATGATGTTCCGCACCGTCGGCAAACGTGCGGACGCAGGTCCGGCTTTGCGCGCGACCTCGGCAGAAAATACGACCTCGACGCTGCAGACGTCGGGCACTCGCTTGGCAGCGGCCTCGACCGCGGCACGAATCTGCTCGCGGGACGGACACAGAGGCGTGGTCAGTCGGACCGCCACCGTGGCCTTGCCGGCGGCAAAGGTCACCTCACGGAGCATTTCGGCCGATGCCAGCGTTCGGTCCAAAGCCGGATCTTTGACGTCAGCTAGCGCCTTGCGAATATCGTCGACGGTGGGAATGGGAAATGTCCTCGGGTTGGGGGAAAGAAAATCAACGCTTGTGTACGGCCTTGAGCAGCGCGGCCGGTTCGGTGTCGAGGTCGGGATGGTGCCCCATCTTGCGCCGCTTGACCGCTAGGTAACTGGCGTTGTGCTGGTTCTCGCCAACCCAATGGGCCACGCGCTGGGTGACCTTGACGCCCGCATCCTCGAGCCCTTTGACCTTGAGTGGATTGTTCGTCAGAAGACGCACCGACTCGACACCGAGGTCGCGCACGATCGCGCCGGCGATGTCGTAACTGCGGGCGTCGGCCTCGAAGCCGAGCGCGAGGTTGGCCTCGACGGTATCGGCGCCGCTGTTTTGCAGGGCATAGGCGCGAATCTTGTTGCCGAGCCCGATACCGCGACCTTCTTGCCGCAGATAAATTACTGCGCCCGCGCCTTCGGCAGCGATGTTCTCCATGGCGGCGTGGAATTGCTCACGGCAGTCGCACTTGAGCGAGCCGACGACTTCCGAGGTCCAGCATTCGGAGTGCACGCGCACGAGGACGTTCGATTTTCCGGCGATGCGGCCACGCACGATCGCCATATGCTCGCGGGCACATACCGGATCCGCGCAGCGGGCGCTGTCGTCGGACTCGCGGTACACGATCACGCGAAACGGACCGTGGACCGTAGGAAGATCTGCTTCTGCGTAACGCTCAAGCTGCATCGGATTGCTGCTGTTGCGGCTAAACGTACGGGCCAGATCCGGCGTTGTCAACGCGCACCGAAGGCGGCTCGCCGTGCATCAGCTTGCCTGCGTTCCCCTCGGGTGTCATCCTCATTACTTCATGCCCGTCCGTCCGATCTTGCGTTTTCCCGATTCGCGGCTTCGCCAAAAGTGCGAACCCGTGACCCTGTTCGACGCCGCTTTGCGGGACCTGGTGGCATCCATGAAAGACACCATGTACCTGGCCGAGGGCGCGGGGCTGGCGGCGACTCAAATCGGCGAGCCGCTTCAGCTCTTTATCATCGATCCGGCAGTGGCCGGCCGCGCTGACGAGGATTCGCCTCTCGTCGTAGCGAATCCCGAGCTCGTCTGGATCTCCGAAGAGCAGCAAATGGGAGATGAGGGATGTTTGTCCTTTCCCGGTATTTTCGTGCCGGTCAAACGCGGCCTGCGCGCACGGGTTCGGGCGCAGGACGTCGATGGGAAGGTCTACGAGATCGAAGGCGAGGGGCTTTTCGCCCGCGCGCTTCAACACGAAACCGATCACCTGACGGGTCGCCTGCTCATCGACATGGTGGGTCCCGTCAAGCGGCAGATCATCAAACGCAAGATGCGCAAGGAAAGCAGCAGGGAAGACGAAGCCGAAGCGTAATGCTTCGACCTCTTCCTTTGCCTTTGCCATGACCACCCTGGTCCTTTCGCGGATCACGTTCGAAGGACGCCACGGCGCCACCGAGCTCGAGCGGCGCAGCTTGCGTACCTTCGAGGTCGACGTGGAAATCGAGGCGTCGCTGGCGAAGGCGAGCGCCAGCGACAGCCTCGACGACACCATCGACTACCGCACGGTGGCCGAAATCATCGTCGGGCTGGGCACGAGCGAGCCGCACCATCTGCTGGAATCGCTCGGCACGCGGATGCTCACCGACCTGTCGACACGCTTTCCCGCAGCCACGTTTCGCCTCGAGCTGCGCAAGCTCAGCCCACCCGGCTGCCCCGGCCAGCCTGCCTACGCGGCGGTGCGACTGGCGTCGGGGTAGCGACCGCGCTGCGGTTTATCCGTCCCCGGAGACTTTGCCGCGCAACCCTTTGACGGTCGAGCGCGCGTGCTTGTCCGCCAGCATGCGATTCTTCGAGCGCCGCGAGCGGCGGCGCTTTTGGCGGCGGATGCGCTCGATCTCCTGCTCGCGCTGACTGGCGGCGCCGAGCTTCGCAGCTTCAATCTTGTCGACCAGCAGCTTGCGCGCGAAGTAACGGTTGAGACCTTGCGAACGCTCTTGCTGGCACTTGATGCGTGTGCCGCTGGGAGCGTGAAAGAGCACCACGCAGGTGGCGACCTTGTTGACGTTCTGACCGCCCTTGCCTTGCGACGTCACGAAGGACTCGTCGAGATCCTTTTCTCGAATGCCGAGCGCCTGCATGCGCGCTTGCAGAGCCGCGAACTTTTCCTGCGACACAGGAAAGACCAGGCCACCGCTCACGGCGGATCTCCGAGGTCGCTGTCTTCGCCGTCTTCCTCGGTCTCGTCGTCATCGTCAGTGGCGCTGATATCGTCCCAGAAGCGATCCCATGCTTCGCTGGTCGAGGTGAGGGCAATGGCCATGGCGGGGCTGGTGCCGCCATCGGCGCTACTCCCTTCGAGATCCGAAAAACAGCGCACCACCACCCCTACGGCAAATACCGATTCGCCCTGCGTGCCGAGCACGCGGATGCGCAAAAGGGTCCCGACGCGCCGGGTTTCCTTGCTGAGCACGAAGAGGCCGCCGCGGCTGACGTCGACGCTGCGGCCGAGAAAGGCGCCTTGCGTGTCGGACAGGTTCACCCGGACGTGAATCGGATTGCGGCGAGAGGATCGCCGTTCTCGGGGATTCGGAATGGGGTCCTTCGGGCTCATCGGCTCATCCTGTCTGCCTCACCACGCCCGCTGTAGTTTAGCCTGCGTCCGCACTCGGCGCCGCAGCCTTGCGCTCTGCCGCTTTGGCGTCGACATACTCTTCGAGGAACTTCTTGGCCGGATCTTCCCAGGCATCGCCGTAGGTCTGCACGTAGGCGAATGCTTCTTCGCGACTGCCCGGCGTGGCAGCGTTGAGATTGGCAGCACGCTTGGGAATGCGACCCAGGAGCACCTTGGCGATGCTGGAATTGGCGGCAAGTGCCTTGTCCAGCGCTTCGTGGGCGGCAGTCGTATTACCGGCCAGGAAATGCGCGAGCGCCAGGCTCATCGGTCCCCGTCCGGAACCCACCTCGGACTTTGCGGCCACCTCGAGCACGCTCGCCGCTTCGGCGGCTTTGCCAAGCTTGATGAGAGCAATGCCGGCAATGAGGCGAGCCTCCGTTCCGACCGGGCCTTCGTCGACCGCATAAACGCGTTCGAGCTCGACCAGAGCCTCGTCGTATTTCTTCTCGTCGAAGTCAAGACAGCCGAGAGCGTGACACGAGCGAATGTACGACTGCGCTTCTCGGCGGCTGAAAGCATCTTTCGCGCTCGATTTGCGAAGCTCTTCTGCGACGGATTCGGACACGCGCTTGACCTCGCCAAACTCCTTGCGAGCGCCGTCATTGTCGCCGGATTGCAGACGGGCAAGCCCGATGCCCGCTAGAGCATCAGCCCAGTCAGGCTTGAGCGCGAGCGCTGCTCGAAACTCCTTTTCGGCCGCGCCCGGACGGCGCTGCTCGAAAAGCCGCCAGCCGGTGGCCAAGAGCTCGTCCGGATCCGGAGCCGAGGGCGGAGCGATGGTGGCACTTTCGTCTTCCACCAGGTGGCACTTCTTGTACTTCTTACCCGAGCCGCAGGGACAAAGGTCGTTCCGCCCGGTTTGCGCCAAACGAGCGCGCGCCTTGTCGGCTTTGTCGGCCTTGTCGTCCTTCGTCTCGCTTTCCTTCGCTTGCTTCGCAGTCACGCGCCCAGTGTATCCACTCTGCGCGGATCAGTCGACGTCGAAGAGGATGTCTTCCGTTATCTTCCGCCCGGGCTCAGCTTACCGACTTCTCCTTGCAAGCGGGCGAGCACGCCTTTGTCGATATCCGAGAGACGAATGCCGATACGGTGGCCGTCTTTGGCAACGACCTTGCCTTTGCCGTGAAACAGCGAAATACCGTCGTTGTCCAAAATGGCGACGTCGAAAACCG
>CAZTTW010000154.1:0-8461 GCA_964616265.1 uncultured Myxococcales bacterium
GCTTGACCATGTCGTCGACGAGCTTCAGGTCTTCTCCGTTGGAATTCCCCCAGCCACCGTTCAATCCGTCGGGTGCGACGAAAATCAACCCGTTGTTCGACAGTTTCTGGAGTCCGTAGTAGGCCATGAGGTACCCGTTGCCTCCGCCATTATCGATTCCGTAGGCGTTGCCGCTTCCCGTGTGAAAGGTGAAGCTCAACCAGTAGGGGTGGGCGGGGTCGTAGTTATCGGGAAGACGCATGGTGAAGGACCGGCTCTTCCCACTGCTCTGGATCGTCACGTAACCGCCGACACCGTGACCCACCGTGTGCCCCGATCCCTCCGCTGCAGTCGGATCCTGATTCGGCACCGGCGCGAACGTTATCGTCGAGGTCTTTCCGCACCCCACGCTCGGCGCCACACCCGAGTTGCCGGCTGCACCATCGGTGCCACTGTCGGCCGTCACCGCATAGACGTTGGTACGCCAGCAGGCGGTGGTGTTGGCCAATGCGCCGAAGATGCCGACGATGCTCACGATGTCGAGCAGCCTGACGCTCGTGCTGGGTTTCATAGCCAGGCCCCCGCGGTTAGGGTCAGTAGAAGATTGGGACGTCCGGAGGTGGCGACCCTATCGACGACGTAGATGGCAACGTAGGGCGCGGCCACCTGGGCATGAGCGGCCAAGCTCAAGTAGGAACGGCCGTAAAGGCGAAACCCCGCTCCCAAGCTCATATCGACCACGCCAGACCAGCGCTCCACGGTATGGCCGCCCGTGCCCCAGCCGGCCTGCCCGTCAACCGACGTGTGCAGCACCCCGGCTGCGAGGCCGACGACGGGCCAAAGGCGGTTGGCCGAGCGAAAGCGGTAGAACGCGCCCAGGAGCGCGTATTGCTGGGCTATCCGCGCGTTGCCTTCCGAGGCCGTGACCGTCGACCGGCTTCCTAGGCCTGCCACCGAGGCTTGTATCCCCAGCGAGGGACGAGCTGCCCATGCTGCGTGCACCGTCGGCAACACCGCGGGGCCGAGGCCGTCGAGGCTCATCAGTGCAACCGCGCCGACCTCGAGACCAAGGCGATCGCCATGGTTCGCGGTTTCGTGGGCTTCGCCCGTGGGCACGCTGGCCATTGGCGGTGTTGCAATGGGTTCGTGGCGGCGTCGTCGTGCTGCCCAATCGATTTGGAGAAGCCCTGCGCGGAGCGCTTCGGTTGCGCGCAAGGCGATCATCTCGGGCTGTCTTGGGGCATTGGGATCGACGGCAACTCGCGTAACCTCGAATCGTTGTGGCTGTGCCTTCAGGACCCAAACATCGAGGGCGTCCAGCACATCGTCTCCGACGGGCTCGACGACCGCGCTGACTCCCTTTGCAGCAAAGGCTTCGAGCCATGCCAGCGAATCGGTTTCCTCAAGGCTGCGGCTGGTCGCCCGCTCGGACAGCACGATGTCAAGCCCCACTGACGACAACTCTCCGCGCAGGAGCGTCAACGTTTGGTTCACATCGACGGAAGTGGTCGACGGCCACACGATGGCGACGGTGGTCGCGTGGGCGAACTCCGTCCATACGAGCGACGTCGTAAGAAAGAACGCAAGGAGCAGACGGTTCACTGGACCTCGGTCACGGGGCGAGAAGCTCACGCGCGGATCCAGCATAGTTCCCCTTGGGGAAGCGACGAAGATATTCTTCGGCCAGCGTCCGGGCCCGGGCCGCGCCTTCGAGCTTGTCGGTCAGAGTCATCTTCCGTCCCAAGGCTTCACCCACGAGCGGTCCGCTCGGTGCACGCGTCAGGTACTCGTCGTACCACGCGATTGCCTGGGCGGTTCCGACTTCCTGGGATTCCTCCACGCGACCGAGCAAGTAGGTCGCTTCGAGCGCACGCCGCGATTCGGGAAAACGCCGGCGCTCGGCTAGCAAGGCGGAGCGAGCCAGATCGAGACGATGTCGATAGCGAGCCGCATTGGCCAGGGCGAAAAGATCTTCGCTGGACGCTTGGCCGAGCGTCGCCTCGACGCCGATACGCTTGGCATCCTGGAGGATCGCGTCCCATTGGCCGCGTGCCAACTTGCGACTCCATTGACGGTCGCCGGCCATCTGGGCGGCCGTCGGCGCAGCGGGCGTTGGAGAAGGGACGGATGGCGAAGCCTGCAGCCCGGGCGGAGTCACGGGGGGAGCAGCTGGAGCAGGTGGAGCAGGAGGAGGCTCCGTGCTCGCCTGCTCCGGTATCTCTTCGGTGATCACGGTTTCCACTTTTGCCAGGTTCGCGACTAGTCGCTGGCCAGCTCGCAACGCTATTTCTCCCGCCGAAACGGGGCCGCGGACCACCACGCTTCCCTCTCGGAGCATGAGATCGAACTCTTCGCTTAGCGGATTCCAAGAGGCGGTGAAGACGGTTCCCGTGACCGTGACCAAGAATGGTCCGACATCGACCAGCCACCGTCGATTGTTTTTGTGAGCAATTTGGAACGATCCTTTGCCACGTTCGATCGCTACGTGGACACAGTCGCGGTCGACGATTTGGAGCCGGCCGCGCGTGCCCGCCGTGAGGGCCAATCGGCTTCCTTCGTTGAATACGAGATTCATCCCCGCGTGACCGGATTCGCGCAGATATCCACCGTCCAACACACTGCCGCCGTCGATGCGATACGAAAGCGTGGGTGCCTTCGCGGACCAGCGCTTCCAAGAGACTGAAGCGACCAGCAGGACAGCCAAAGTGCAAAGCGCGACCGTCGTACTCGCCACCGACCAACGTATCCGTGTCCGCCAGCGCTTGGTCGGAGCAATGCGGGTAAGGAAGACGTCGAGCCCTCGATCAAGCTCCGTCATGGTCGGCGGCCCCAGGTGATCGCGGCAGAGATCGGTGGCCTTGGTAAGCGCCGGAGAGTCTGTGGGTTCGCCCGTAGTCATCTTCATCGTCCCCACCTCACCCCGTCGGCCAATCGTGGCTTGTCGTCCATCCCGCGGGACAGAAGGATCGAAGCGCGCGTCAGCGAGCGCTTCACCGTGGATTGCGAAGACTCGGTGGCCGCGGCAATCTCTTCTACGGTCATTGCCTCCACGCGCCTCAGGATAAAGACAATCCGGTCGCGCGGCGCCAGCTGTTCGAGCAGCCGATAGAACTCCCGCAACAGATCGCGCGACTCCACGTCGAGCGTGCTGGAGACTTGGCAGTCCAGCAATTCAGGCGGCGCGAAGGAGAGCCACGAGCGCATCTTCTTGCGATGCAGCTCGGTCTGCAGCACCCGCAGAGCACACGTATAGATGAAGCTGCGGAAGCTGTCGGGCTCGCGGAGGTTCTTCGCTTTGCGGTAGACGCGGTGGAACACCTCCTGCGCAATGTCTTCTGCTTCGGAATGGGAGCCAAGCGTGCGCCTCGCGAGCGTGAGAACCATCGGCGCGAACCGCCGCCAGGTCTCCGCGGCGGCCCACGTTTCCCCCGCGCTCAGTGCCCGCGCAATGTCACCATCGCTGGCATTGCGGCGGTCTTGGCCGACCACCAAGGAAAGCGGCACGTGAGAGCGAATCATTGGCATGAGGTAGGGTGAGTTTCAGCGTTTCAAATCAATAGACCTCATGTCCGGGCGTTCCGGGTCAGAAAATCGACAGCTTTGCGGGGACCTGGATGCGGAGAAGGCACAGCCGTGAGCGTCAAGCCGAAGCTCGACTTCGTTCAGCGGCCGATGGTGAACAGGCTGACTCCGTAAACATTCTGCGGGTAGGTCGCGCTCCACGACGTGCCCGTGGCCGTGGTCTCGAAATAGCAGAGCTCGGCAGCACTGCTGATTTGGGTCCACTGACTCGCGGAAGGCTGGGCGGGTTTGCCCAGGCCGACCCAAGTCTGATAGGCGTTGGCGTGGCTGCGGTCGAGCAGGTACTGGCGTATTTTCAGCGTCCCCGTACCCGGGATGTTGTTGACGGTAAGCTTGACCTGACTGGACTTGCTTGAATCAGCCGCGCCGCCGGTGACGTGGTTATAAACCAGGATCTGCACCGCGCTGCTGGCGCTGGAGACAGTAGCGGTAGCGTTTACCCCGTCGGAGGTCGTTCCCCCGGTGGTGCTGACGCTCGTGTCGCCCATCATGTGCAGGAGGCGAAAGGCGTTGAACGCGGGCTTGGCGACGTCGAAGGACACCGGGATGGCGGGGTCGCCCTTGAGCAATAGCCCGTAGTTGCCCTCGCGGAAAGCGGTGGCGGTTCCCGTGTCGAACTCCTCGTAGAGATCCGAAAGCGCCCACCACGCGTACATGTACGGCGGCCCCGCTTTGCTGGCCGTGCCGATGAGGTGCACGGTCTTGGCGATGAAGCTGGCCGCGACCTCGTTGTCCCGCGTGACCACCGTGTCGTAGCTGGAGCCGAATTCGTCGTTGAGGACCGTTCCGGTGAACTTGGCGGACGAGATGGTGTTGCTGATGGAGTCGTAGAACGACAGCATGGCATTGGCGTCGCCCACCTTGCCGCTGTTGTCGTTGGCGTAGTTGTGGAAGGTGATGAAGTCCAGCTTGACGTTATTGCTCTTGGCGTAGCTGATGAGCCCGGAAATGAGGCTGGGCGATTCGCCCGCCGAGCCTGCGGGCCCTCCGATGCGAATTTGCGAGTCGCCCGCCGCCAAGCCCTTCGACGTGTGGGCGAAGAGCTCGTTGTAGCCGTTGTCGCCCAGCTCGTACATCCACGAGGGCTCGTTCCACACTTCGAAGAACCAGTTGCTGCGGACTTCGGCGGCGCCATAGCGCGTTTCCAGGTGTTGCACGATGGCCGCCATGAAGGCTTCCCACTTGGTCCAATCCTTGGGCTTGGAGATGTTGGGCGATTTGTTGTTGTACCAAAGCGCGGTTTGTACCTTGCCGGTGCTGGCCATGGCCGACGGAGTGAAGCTAATCTCGACGATGGGTTTCATGCCCGCGGCGGCGATGGCGTCGTAGACTTGGTCCACCCCGGTCCAGTCGTAGGCTGCGGTTCCGTTGGACTCGCTGTACACGCCCACGTCGTCATTCAGAATGCCGTGAAAGCGCACGTACTGGAATCCTGCCTGGTCATGCCCCTTCTTCAGGGCAGCCGCAGCGTTGCGGCCGTAGGCCGTGGAGATGAGGGTGTGGGCGTGATCCAGGGCGACGCCCTTTTCATAGAAGCGATTCCAAGCCTGTCCCTTTTGTCCGGCGTCCACCACCAGTTGCACATCACCGTTTCCGGTGCCCCAAGGTGCGGAGCCCGTGCAGGTCACGCCGACCTCGCCGCCGGTGCTCCCGCCGGTGGTGCCGCCCGTCTGCTGACCGTCGGTGTTTACGCCGCCGCTGCCGCCTGCGCCGCCGGTTCGGGTCCCGCCCGTGGCGCCGCCGCTGGCGTTGGTGGTCCCGCCACTGCCCGCGCTGCTGACGTTGCAGCTCAGGATGGCCGAACCGGGAGGCCCGTTGCACGAGCACGGCATGCCCGAGGAGTTGGTACAGGTTTCGCCGGGGTTGGGACAGGAGATACCTTCGGTGCAGTCGAGGATGCCGCCATCGCGCTCCGGGATCGGGGATCCTCCGCCAGCGCCGCCCGTGGAGCTTGTCGTGCCGCCCGCGGAGCCTGTTGTGCCCCCCGAAACCGTGGAGCTCCCTCCGCTGCCGAGGCCCCCACTGCCGGTCGTGCCGCCCGCCTTTGCGCCGCCCGAGCTGGTCTGCGGCGTTGACGAGCTGGAGCAGGACGGGCCGGCTACCGTGATACCGACAGCAACGATGACTATCAAGGCCAGCGGCACGCGGGGTGGCATGCTTACGGTGTATACCGCGTGCGCGGCGATTTCGGGTCGCGAATCGACCGGTCTTGCGCTAACCGCGGATGCCGCTGTTGATGCGACGTGACTCAGGAAAATACAGGCGCTCCTCACGATTGGTGAACCAAAAAAGCCAAGAGGGTCTGTCTATGAAAATGAAGCGCCGTCTTGGCCTCGTGAGGATCTTCAGAAGTGCACAAGAAGCTATTTCAGACTGCGGTTGCCCTTCGCCCGATGGAGGAACCAGCAGTGATGAGCCGAACCACCCGGCGGCGAGCGCATTTTCTGCGGCCATTCTTGAGCAGGACGACAGCGCCAACCGCCGCGTCGCGTTCTCGGACGCTGGCACGACCACCCGCGTACCGTATTCCGATGAAGACCGCATGCGCTAGCAACTCTGGCGCCCCGAGTGGCCGAGGTGGCAGGGAGGCAGCTCATCCTCGTGGTACGCTCGCGAAGGCGCGATATCGTGCGTACGATATTGTCGCAATGGCAGCGGACATCTAGCAAGTAGCTTCTAGAAGACTGCACTGACGATTGGCTCTTGAGTAGAAGCGCGACCAAGGAGAAGCAATGACAAGGCAAACGGCAATCTATCTGGCTCTTAGCATCGTAGGCTTCTCGGAAGCCTGCGGTGGAAATTCTTCTCCAGGCGCCAACGGAGGAGGTGGTGGGAGCGGCGGTGGCAAGTTCGGGAGCGGAGGCTCGGCGGCAGGAGGCAACGCCACGAACGCGGGCGGTTCTACGACTGTATCGTCGGGTGGCAAAACGACCACCCCGAGCGGAGGCACTCTCGGCCAAGGAGGCGGCGGCGCTGTCACGACCGGTGGCGCCTCTGCGTCAGGCGGCGGCAGTGGAACCGGAGGGACCGCAGGCGGGGCTGTCGGTGGGACCGCCGGCGGCGGCATTGCAGGCACTGCTGGCGGCACCGCAGGCGGCGGCATTACCGGTGCTGGAGGCGTGCCCGGGGCCGGAGGCGTGAAGGGCGCGGGTGGAACCATCGCGGGCACGGACATCTGGAACCTGCCGAAGTTCGTCCCGGCCACGGGGCCGTTCACTGCCGACTGGAAGGCGATTGGCCTGGCCTACTCAACGCCTCAGTGGTGGCGTGACGCCAAATTCGGCGCCTGGGCTCACTGGGATCCGCAGTCCATGCCCGAGCAGGGTGACTGGTACGCCTATCACATGTATCAACAGGGCTCGGCGGACTTCAACTACAACGTCGCTCACTTCGGTGATCCGTCCGTCTACGGCTACAAGGATATCTGCAAGAACTGGGTGGTCGACAAATGGGATCCGAGCGGCTTGATGGATCTGTACGTGCAAATGGGCGCGAAGTTCTTCATGGCGATGGGCGCACACCACGACAACTTCGACAACTTTGATTCCGCCTACCAGCCCTGGAACTCTCTCAAGGTCGGCGTAAAGAAAGACATGGTAGGCACCTGGGAGCCAATCGCTCGCCAGAAGGGCATGCGTTTCGGCATCGGCTTCCACAACACTCCGGCTCGAACGTATGGTCAGTGGATGCCGATTCGTTACACCAGCGATTCGAAGGGACCCTACGACGCGATGCTAACGACGGCTGACGGCAAAGGCACATGGTGGGAGGGCATGAATCCCGCGGATCTCTATGGGCCCAAGCACAGTGGCGATTGTTCGAACAATTCGTGTAACAACTCGGCCTATGCCACCCAGTGGATGTACCGGCTCGATGATGCCATGAACAAGTATCATCCCGACGTCGTCTACTTCGACGACCACGCCGGCGATTCCCAAACGGACCTGGGCGTCCACATGGGACTCGGTTCTATCGCCACGACGATCTTAGCGAACTACTACAACAAGTCCTTGACCTGGAATCAGGGCAAGACGGTGGACGTCGTGATGAACATGAAGGGGGTTGGCGGCCAGTACGACAGCTTTCAAGACAACGAAGCCATCCTGCCGTACGTGGAGAGCGCCCTGGTCAGAAGCACCGAGGCCGCTACTGAATCGGCGATTAGCGCCTATCCTTTCCAGACAGAGCTCGACATCCAGGGCGGCAACTGGCACTACATGACCGGGGCGGGATACACGAGCGCACCGTCACTGGTCACGACCCTCATGCAGAACGTCTCGCGAAACGGAAGCTTGCTGCTCAACCTCACCCAGCACGGCCGTGGGGATCTCGATCCTCAGTGCACGCAAATTGCCAAGGACATTGGCGCCTGGTTGAAGGTCAACGGCGAAGCCGTGTACGCATCTCGCCCATTCGAAACCTGGGGCGACAATACAGTCCTCTATACGCGTGCCGGCGGCAACGTCTATGCCACGCTTCTCAATTGGAACGGCGGCGCGGTCACTCTCTCAGCGCTCAAGTCGGGCGGGCCGACCCTAGGAACCGTGTCCAAAGTCGAGTTGCTCGGCTCTACGGCGGCGGTGACCTTCTCACAAAGCGCTACAGGATTGACGGTCACTCCGGGTGGATCGGTGGCGGCGATTACCGGGATTTCGGATTCGCAGCTGGCGTCGAAGATACGCGTTCTAAAGATCACCCACGACAAGGGTTGGTTCAACGACGACGATTCGGGCGCAGCATCTCCCGGATGGCAGCGCAAAGTCGCTCTCGGTACCGGCGACTACAACAACGATCTGACTACCAGCACCACCGTCGGGAACACGTGGACTGCCACGTTCAACGGTGTTGGCGTCGCCGTCTATGCTCCCAATGAATCAGGGGATGTAAAGATCGAGATTCA
>CAZTTW010000155.1:0-8451 GCA_964616265.1 uncultured Myxococcales bacterium
GGCAGAATGCTCGTGCTCGGGCAACTGGCCCAGGAGGTGTCGAGTCGGACCGACTTGCCGCTGCCATCGCCGCGCGGAATATCCCAGCGACTGTCGCTGGTGCCGACGAGACTGTAGGACACTTGATTGAGGGTGGCGCTGCCATTGTTCACAGCGCCGTTGCCACCGTAGTCGACCGTGCAGGTCGAGCTCGGTCCATTGGCCAGCGTAAAGCAGCCCGCTGCCTCGAGCTCGCCGCGTGTCAGCAGCTTGGTCTCCGTGATCGTCGTAAGGCCTGAGCAACTCTGGAGCTTGACGTAGGGGAAGATCTCCGTGGCGGCGTTGGAGGCGCCTATGCCCTTTCCCTGGTAGGTATTCATGAAGCCGAAGTTGACCTTGTTGGCGTGCTCCGCAATCGCGCGACGAAGACCGCGCTTGCTGATCATCATGCGCGACGAAGCGGGAACGCAAACATCGGTGCCCGCGTAACCAGGGCAGTCGGCGTTCGTGGCACACCACAGTCCCGTGTCAGCACACATCTTAACCGGCTGACCCGCGGCACAGTAGTCACCCGGCAAGGCGGTATTGCAGGATGTGTCTCCGGACGATGCGCAGGTCGTATTCGCGGTCACCACTCCCTGTTTGCACGATCCCCACGGCGAGCCTGACGACGTGATGCAGGTTTCGTTTTGCAGCCGGGTCGATCCGTCGATGGTGGAGATGGCCTGACAGAAGTCGCCCTTCACGACGTTGCAGGTAGAATCCACGGCACAATTCAGCCCGCTCGTCTGGTAGCACCAGCCATTGGTCGTTGGCGTGTCGGAACGACAGTCGGCCGTGTCCGTACTTCCGCTCGAGCCGCATGCGTACGCTTGCGTTGCGGTCGAGGTGCTTGTGACGGTCTGGGTTTGTGTTTGGGTCAACGTGTCCGTCACGGTGATTGTCTGGGTCAGCGTGCTCACCGACGAATTGGTGGTGGTGTTCGTCGAGGTGCCGGTATTGGTCCCAGTCGACGTCGACGTAGAGATCTGGGTCCCGACGTTTGTTTGCGTGGACGTCCCAGTACTCGTGCCGGTGGTGGAATTTGTCCCCGACGCGGTCGTGGTCGTCGAACCGGTGCCGCTCACAGTGCCTGTGTTCGTACCCGTTGTCGTCGAGGTCGCCGTTCCGGTCACCGTGCCGGTCGCACTTGCTGTACCCGTCGTCGTCTTGGTGGCGCTGACCGTATTGGTCATCGTTGATGTCGACGTCGTCGAAGAGGTCGTGGTGTTCGTGCCGGTCCCGGTGTTCGTGCCGGTCGCGGTGTTCGTGCCGGTGCTGGTGGTTGTGCTGGTCGAGGTCCCGGTCGACGTCACGGTGGAAGTCACGGTGGAGGTGACCGCTGGACAGCTGATGGTAACGCTTTGGACGTGCAGGCCGACGCCGCTATTGACGGTCACGCCAACGCCAGCGCTCGCATTTGTAGTTGCGGTGAAGGTATAGCTGTACGCAGTCATGGTCGTCGAGGTGACGTCGACGTAGTAGAGGTTGTTGCCAGAGCCCTCGGCGGAGACCTTCATATTCGGCCACGCGCCGCCACTGTAGTCGCCTCTGGCCACCACCGTGACGGTGGTGGGACCGGCCACGTAGCTTACCCCGCTCGTAACGTACAAGAAGTTGGTCGCGCCGGATAGGTACCATCCGTCGGACTCCGACCAGCCGTCGGTGTGGGTCATTGTCTTGGCATCGAGCGTTTGTGGCGCACATGAAGCGCTCACGCCCGTGCCCGTGCCCGTGCTCGTTGTCGTCGTGGTACTTGTCCCGGTCGCTGTCAGCGTGCTCGTGCCGGTTGCGGTGGCCGTGGTCGTGGAGGTGGCCGTCCCGGTCGCCGTCTTGGTCGACGTGCTTGTCGCCGTGGTGCTCGCTGTCGTGGTGTTCGAGGACGTTCCTGTCGCCGTATTGACCACCGTCCCAGCGTTTGTCGTCGTAGTGGTCGCAGTCGCTGTGGATGATACTGTGCCAGTGCTCTCGGGACAGACGACCGAAAGGCTGTTAATGAACAAGTTGCGATCGTTGCCAAGTCCGTCTACGCCGTCGTTGTCGAACGTTACTCGGATTTCCTGAGAACCGGCCGACGCGACGAAGTTGAATTGGTAAAAGCTGAAGTTATTGGTGCCGCTCGTGTACATGTCGCCGATGGTTGTGCCGCCCACTGTGACTGTGAAGTGAGCAAATTGACTTGGGGCATAGGATCCCTTGGCCTCGACAACAATCGCTGCGTTGCCTGCCGCAAATGTATAGTTGGCAGAAACATAGCCTGCGCCGTACATCGCCCCGGATCCGCCGATGCCGGTGACCGTCGTGAAGTCTGTCGTCCCGTACGTAATGGGGGTGCAGATCGCGCCGGTCCTGGTGCCGGTGCTACTCGTCGTCGAGGTCACGGTTCCGGTCCAAGAGCCCGTCTTCGTTCCCGTTGCAGTTGTCGTGGCTGTTCCTGTGCCGGTGGCGCTACTGGTGTTGGTCACGGTTCCAGTCGCCGAAGCAGTGGAGGTTGTGGTTCCCGTAGCAGAGACGGTCTTGGTGGAGGTTCCCGCGCTTTCGGGACAACTGACAGTGATGATCCCTAGGTAGAGGTTGCGATCGTTACCATACGCATCCCAATAATCATTGTCGAAGGTCACCCGAAGCTCTTGGGAACCCGCCGAGGCGTTGAAGGTGAAGGTATACGGATTTAGTCCAGTAGCCTGGGACCCCGGAATGACGTAGGTGCTTCCAATTGTCGTCCCTCCAACAGAGACGACCATGTGTGGCGGCACGCCAACCGCAGCATCGCCGGCCGCCATGACTGTGATGTCGGTGCTTCCGGCGACGAATGTGTTGTTGGCATAAATGTAGCCACTGGACCACAGCCCCCAACCTGAGCCGTTCGAGTTGGTCATGCTTGCAGAGTTTCCGGGGTCGAAGGTGACCGGGGAGCAGACCGCGCCGGTCCTCGTCGCAGTCGCGGAGTTCGTCTTCGGAGTGGTCGAGGTTCCTGTCGAAGTGTTCGTGTTCGTCGCACTCGAGGTGCTAGTCGATGTCTGGGTGCTGGTCCCAGTCGACGTCACGTAGTTGGTTAGGGAGATGCCATTGATGTAAAGGTTGCGATCGCAGACGGTCCCGTTCCAGTAGTCATTGTCGAACGAGACTTCAACCGGCTGATTTACCGCTGTTATGTTGGAGCTAAATGTGTACGTGGCCCAGCTCGTCGAGGTGTTGGTGACGTACGTCGTGCCAATCGACACGGTTGAATTCGTACCGGTTCCAACGAGCATGTGCACATCGCCGGAGCAGGCATCCTCGTGGGCAGGCACTGCAATCGTGACGCTCCCGGCCCCGAAGGAATAGCTTGGGCTGAGCGTAGTGCCAGCGCTATTCATGTAGCCGTTGTTGTTGTAGTTGTTGTAGGTCAACGCGTTCGCAGCCCAGCTGGTGGTGTTGTTTGCCGTGTTCGTGACCGTCTTCGTGCTTGTGCTCGTGCCCGTGACGGTGTTGGTGATCCCGACCGTGTCGGTAAAAGTGCTCGTGAGGGGACTGGTCGTATACGCCGTATTGGTGTTCGTGAGGGTGGCGGTGCCCGTCCCCGTGGTCGTCTGAGTCGCTGTTGCCGTGCTCGTCGTCGTGGTGGTGCTCGTTACCGAGTTTGTCGAGACGTTGGTGACGGTTGCGGTGTTGGTGGATGTATTTGTCGAGGCGTAGTTGATCGTCTGGATACTCACCGAGGTAGAGGTGTTGTAGTTCGTGGTCGTGTTCGTTTGCGTGCCCGTGTTCGTCGTCGAGGCTGTGAAGGTTCCTGTCGTGGTCGAGGTGCCCGTGCCGGTCGACGAGTTCGTCACGGTCGTGGTGTTGCTGGCCGTCGTCGTGGCAGTGGCTGTCGTGGTCGACGTCGCGGTCGCCGTGTTGGTGATTGTGTTGGTATTCGTGCTGGTATTGGTATTGGTATTGGTATTGGTGTTGGTCGTCGTGGCGGTCGAGGTGCTGCTATTGGTGACGGTGCTGGTCGTGACGTTGGTTGCGGTCGTGAGCCCCGTCGCGGTAACCGTGGCGGTCGAGGAGGCAGTCGTCGTGGACGTGGCCGTCGTCGTAGAGGTGTTGGTGTTGGTGTTGGTCGTCGTGTTCGTTATTGTGTTGGTGGCGGTGGAGGTGCTCGTGCTGGTTCCGGTATTGGTCGTCGTGGAGGTGCTGGTGTTGGTGTTGCTGACTGTGTTCGTGTTGGTGTTCGTGACGGTGTTGGTGTTGGTTGCTGTTTGGGTCTGAGTTTGCGTGTTGGTGCCGGTGCTCGTCGTGGTGTTGGTACCTGTCTGCGTGGAAGACTTCGTCTGCGTGTTGGTCAGCGTGCTGGTGCCGGTGCCCGTGACGGTGGAGGTGTTGCTGTTCGTACCCGTATTGGTGCTTGTCTGCGTGGTCGTCTGCGTTCCGGTCAAGTTCGCGGTCGCGGTTGCCGTGGTCGTTCGTGTGCTCGTCGGATTCAGGGTAAGCGTGACGGTGTCCGTGTTCGTGTTGGTGACGGTGCGGGTGCAGCTGGCATTGGGATCGCCGAATTTCATGCCTTGGCTGCCCATGCCCGAAAAATCCCAGCGACCGACTTGTCCATTGAGGCGACAATTGCGGCTGCCGTCCTCACAGTCTGCGCCGACCTCGTTGTACCGGGCAGCATTTTCTCCCGGGAGATCTTGCATCGACTGCGCGGTTTCCAAAACCACCAGCACGTTCGGCTTGAGGCTGTCGGCGATGCTCTTCAGCGTGTGCAGCGGATAGGCATCTGCTTCGGCAGTTTGTGGCTGCACCCACGTTACCGCAAGCAGTGCCATCGCCAGGCACAGCCGTCGAAAGTCGCGTGAACGAGCGCCCCGCACCGAAGTTCTCTCCACTTTGTCATCAAGTTCATCGGCAGAGAAGTGAGGGTTCCTTAGCGGTCTTTCGCGCTTTTCGCATGTTGGTTCGCAGTCTCGAAAGAGCGCCACGCACGTGACGAAACGTCAGGGATCTGGCATGGCGTTGCTGGTGCTCCCGCGTCGATCGCTATGATGCAAAGTGCTTTCGAGGCGGAGAAGCGGGAGGAGGCGCTTTCTGGCGTCGATGGCTTGTTTTTCCGCAGTTGGGGTACAATTCTCGGCAGCGGAGGTCGTTATCGTGACGGCGTTTGGCAAGATCTTGTTTGTCGAAGACGATGCTAGGGACGTGGAGCTGACGCTCGAGGCGCTCCGCGACAATAATCTCGTCAACGAAGTCGTGGTCACACGCGACGGCGAACAGGCTCTCGACTACATTTATCGTCGCGGCTCGTACGCCGACCGGCCCGAGGGCAATCCCGCCGTCATCCTGCTGGACCTCAAGATGCCCAAGGTCGACGGGGTCGAGGTCGCCCGTCAGTTGCGAAGCGATCCCCGCACCCGTCTCATCCCCATCGTCATTCTCACCTCGTCGCGCGAGTCGCGCGATCTGGAAGAGTGTTATCGGATTGGGGTGAATGCGTATGTCGTGAAACCTGTTCATTTTGCCGACTTCATATCCGCGGTTCGCCAAGTTGGCGTCTTTTGGGCATTGCTCAATGAGCCCCCTCCTTCGATCCAACTCGACGCTTCGGGTTCGGCTCGGGGCTCGAAGGCTCCATGACAAACGCCTGGCGCATCCTTCATCTCGAAGACAATTCCCAGGATGCCGAGCTGGTGGCGGCCTGCCTGCGTTCGGGTGGCTTGGCCTGCAAAATCACACGGGTCGACGGCCGCGAGTCCTTCGAACGGGAGGTACGCACCGGCAACTATCACATCATTTTCTCCGACTACAAGTTGCCCGCCTACGATGGTGCGGCGGCGCTTGCGTTCGCGCGGGATCATTGTCCGGATATTCCGTTCATCCTCGTTTCCGGCGCGGTCGGAGAAGAAGCCGCCGTCGGTTATATGGTGGGTGGTGCTACCGACTACGTTCTCAAAGACCACCTTTCGCACCTGATTCCGTCGTTGCAGCGAGCTCTGAGCGAGGCCGAGAATCGTCAAGCCCGCAAGCGCGCCGAAGCGGCATTGCTGATGTCCGAGCAGCGCTACCGACGTCTCTTCGAGGCTGCAAAGGACGGCATTCTATTGCTCGATGCTGTCACTGGCCGCGTCTTGGACGCAAACCCATCGGTCCTGGATCTCCTCGGCTATTCGGCGGAAGAAGTCCTTGGACGAGCTCCGGCTGAGGTCGGGATCTGTGGCAACGACGCGGCAACGCAAGCGGCTTTCGGCGAGCTGACGTCGCGGGACTATGTGCGTCTTTCGGGCGTTCGCTTGTTTTCGGCGAATGGCCAGTCCGTCGACGTCGAGTTCGTGGCCAGTGGCTATGAAGTGGACGCACAGCGGATCATCCAGGTGAACGTGCGCGACGTCAGCGAACGCCAGCGGCTGGAAAACGAGCTGCGCCAGTCGCAGAAGCTGGAGGCAATCGGTAGGCTGGCGGGCGGTGTAGCGCATGACTTCAACAACATGCTGACGGTCATCAACAGCTACACCGAGTTTGCTCTCAGGAGTTTGCCTCCCGATCATCCGCTGCAAACCGATCTCGAAGAGGTGCGCTAAGCGGGAACTCGGGCGGCGCGCCTCACCGGGCAACTGTTGGCGTTCAGTCGCAAGCAAATTATGAAGCTCGTGATTTGCTCGCCGAACTCGGTCATCATCGACATCGAGCGCATGCTCCGTCGCGTGATCGGCGACGACGTCGATCTGGTCCTGCGCCTTGCGCCTGATCTCGGCAACGTCTTGGCCGACCCGGGCCAGCTTGAACAGGTGCTCCTGAACCTGATCGTGAATTCGCGGGATGCCGTCGACCGGGGCGGAGCGATCACCCTCACCACCTTCAACAGCGAGATCGGCGCTGACGTTGCCAGTGCTCGTTCGGAGGTCCAACCCGGCCCGTACGTGACACTTTCGGTTTCTGATACCGGGTGTGGCATGGACGACGCCACCGTGGCTCGGATGTTCGAGCCGTTTTTTACGACCAAATCGCAAGGCAAGGGAACCGGCCTGGGATTGCCGACGGTCTACGGTATCGTCAAGCAGAGCGGTGGTTTCATCGACGTGAAGAGCGGGGTCGGCAAGGGCACGACGATTTGCATCCACCTGCCGCGGCAGCTTGGACAGGCTGTGAAACCCGAGGCTGCTCCGGCGACGACGGATGGGCCAGCGCTTGCCAGCGAGACGATTTTGCTCGTCGAGGACGATGCGAGCGTTCGTCGCCTCGTCCATCGCGTGCTTTCCCAGCGTGGCTATCGGGTGCTGTCGGCGCGCTCGGCACCGGAGGCATTTGCGCTCGTGGCGAAATACGAGGATCCGATTGCGTTGCTTCTCACCGATGTGGTCCTGCCGGGAATGAACGGTTGCGACTTGGCACGGACTCTCTTGGAGACTCAGCCGACTCTGAAAGTGATCTACATGTCGGGGTATACCGCCGAGGCCGTGCTTCACCTCGGCCCGACGGACCATCAGGCGACACTCATCGAGAAGCCATTTGCCGTCGTGGATCTACTTCATCAGGTTCGCTTGGTGCTGGGAACTGTACCGACGGATCATGAGCGCGTTTTGGGCAAGCTGAAGTAAAACCGGGCGCCCTTGTCCAGCTCGGCCTCGGCCCAGACACGGCCGCCGTGCCTCTGGATGATCCTCTGCACGGTCGCAAGCCCGATTCCAGTGCCCTCGAACTGGTCCTCCGAGTGCAATCGCTGAAAGACGCCGAATAGCTTGTGGAGGTAGCGCATGTCGAACCCGACGCCATTGTCTTCCACGATAAAGATACTCTCGTCGTTTTCGTCGCGACTGCTGATTTCGATGCGCGCGACATCGCGCCTCCGGGTGTACTTGACGGCGTTTTCCACGAGGTTTGTCCAAACCTGCTTGATGAGCGAGGAATCGCCGGTCACCTTCGGCAGATTGCCGACGACCCACTCGATCTTCCGATCGCGGCAACTGTCCTGGAGAGGTTGCAGAACTTCGCCGAGTATCTTATTCATGTCGAGGTCTCGGTGGCGCATCTCCGCGCGCGAGGTTCGCGAGAAGTTGAGAAGGTCGTCGATGAGCTCGGCCATGCGCCGAACGGAAACGCGGATGACGTCCAGGTAGTGTAGGCCATTCTCGTCGAGGCCTTCCCGGCAGCTCGAAAGGAGCATCTGCACAAAGCCGTCGATGTGACGCAGCGGTGCTCGCAAGTCGTGTGAGACTGAATAGCAAAAGGCTTCCAGCTCGTCATTGGCGAGCTCGAGCTGGGCGGTGCGCTCGACGACTCGGCGCTCGAGCTCGGCATTGAGCCGATGGATCTCATCCTCGGCCCGTTTTCGCTCGGTGAGGTCGTACAGCAGGCCGACGTATCCCCTGACCGCATCCTCGTCGTCGCGAATCGCCGTGATGGAGATCAGCGCAGAAACGAGTGAACCATCCTTGCGGACCACCGTCCATTCTCGCTCCTCGGGCAGATGGCGGAGAG
>CAZTTW010000156.1:0-8435 GCA_964616265.1 uncultured Myxococcales bacterium
AGGAGCTTCTGCGCAAGGTGCTGCCCGAGACCTCGCCGCCGAAATACGAAGACCGTGCGATTGCCTTGGTTCGCGGCTTTCCGGCTGCCGACCGCGCCCGCTTGGTGCCGGTGCTGGAGGCCTTCGTCGACCTCAAGCGCCGGCCGTAAGCAAGGGCTGGCTTAGAGCCCGGCAACGAACTCGATCGGGCGCACTTCGGACTCGCCTTCGAATTGGGGCCAGTGCCTGCGGTGCAGCTCCATGAATTCGGTCGCGGCGCGCATCGCCTCGGCCTTCGAATTACCCTGCAGGATCGCCCAGCCACCAATGACTTCCTTGCTTTCGCTGAACGGACCATCGGTGACCTGGAGCTCGCCTTTGGCGAGACGGATCCTGGCGCCGTCTTTGCTCGGCGAGAGCCCTCCCGTCTGGACCACCACGCCGTCTTTCATCGATTTGTCGACGAACGCGTTCATGGCTTCGAGAAAGGCCGGCGGCATGGGCAGGTCGCGATTCTTCTCGGACGTGCGGATGAAACAAAGGTACTTCATGATCTCCTCCTTGTTTGGGTTCTCCTCCAAGGACGAACGGGCCAGGGAGGATCCGACAGGGCCGCTCAATTTTTGTTCTCGCGGCTCAGTCGATCGATTTGGCTGCGAATATGTGCCGCCTCGGTCGGTGTGTGGGCGAGGGCGATGGCCCGGTCGAAAGCGACGCGCGCGTCCGCACTTCGGCCGAGCTGCATGAGGAAGGCGCCTTTGACCCCGAAGAAGTAAAAATAGCCGCCGAGCTTGGCAGCGAGCGGTTCGATCATGGCGAGCGCAGCGGCTGGTCCATGCACTTTCGACAGTGCAACCGCTCGGTTCAAGGTGACGACTGGCGACGGCTGCAGGCGCTCGAGGGCAGCGTAGAGAAGATCAATCTCGCGCCAATCGGTGTCTTCGGCGCGCGCCGACCTGGCGTGCAAGGCCGCGATGGCGGCTTGAATCCGATAGGCCCCGGCAGCTTGGTGGCGGAGCGCCTTGTCGAGCAGCGCGAGGCCCTCCGCGATGAGGCCGCGATCCCACAGCCGTCGGTCCTGGTCTTCGAGCAGGATGATGGCACCGGCGCCGTCGAGACGTGCCTTGGCGCGCGCATGCTGCAAAAGCATCAGCGCCAGCAAACCCATCAGTTCTGGTTCTCCGGGAAAAAGGCGCAGGAGCAAACGACCGAGGCGGATGGCTTCTTCGCACAGAGGATCGCGAATCAGAGCGTCGCCGCCGGTTGCGGAATATCCCTCGTTGAACATCAGATAGATCACGGCCGCGACGCCGGCCAGACGTTTCACACGCTCGGGCTCGTCCGGAGTCTCGAACGGAACGTTGGCGTCGGCCACGCGGGCTTTGGCGCGCGTGATCCGTTGTTCCATGGCGACCTCGCTGACCAGGAAGGCGCGCGCGATTTCCTTGACCGTCAGCCCCGAGACGATGCGCAGAGCCAGCGCGATCTGCTGCGTCGCCGGCAGATCGGGCTGACAGCAAATGAACAGCAGCCGCAAAATGTCGTCGCGATAATGGGCGCCGTCGAGGCGCTCGGCGAGGTCGGCCTCGGTGTCTTCGAGATCCGAGAGGGCGTCCTCGGGTGGCAGCGGCGCCTGCTTGCTCTGCCGACGGACGGTATCGATGGCGGCGTTGCGTCCGACGAAGATGAGCCAGGCTGCCGGATCGTGGGGCGGACTTTGCCCAGGCCAGTTCTTGAGCGCGGAGAGGCAGGCCTCTTGAAATGCCTCTTCGGCCAAGTCGAGGTCGCGGAAGTAGCGCATGAGAGCGCCGAGCACGCGCGGGCGGGCGGAACGTAGAGCGAGATCGATCCACCCGAGCTCGTTCACGTGACGGCCGTCCCTGGCAGGAAGAGAGAAATTGGGCGCAGCTCGTAGGCGCCGCCGGGATTCGCATGGCCAAGCTCGCGCGCGAAGCTCAGCGCTTCTTCGAGGCTGGCGCAGTCGACGACGTAGAAGCCGAGCAGCTGTTCCTTCGTCTCGGCAAAGGGCCCGTCCGTCACGACGGGCGGCTCCGGCCCCGCTTCGAGACGCTTGCCCTGCCCGGCCTTTCGCAGCGTGGTGGCGGTGGTGGTCGGCATCAGACGCGCCACCGGTCCGAGGCGGCCCGCCTTGGCAACCGTATCGGTGACCGCCGCCAGCCGAGCCATGATCCTGTCGTCTTCTTCCTTGGTCCACGCGCTGGTGATGTCCTCGTCGTTGTAACAAAGAATGGCATACAGCATGCTCGTTTCTCTCCTTCGGTACGACGATCAACTATGACCGGCGCCGACAAGCGAGCCGCAAAAAAAGTGACGGCCCATGTCGGACTTGCCTGGTCCGATTCGTCGTATCGGCCAAAAAAGATTCACCATGAACACAACATTCAGTCTTCCAACCAACGAGAACAACCGCCGGTTTGCCTCGAATGCATCGCTCGAGTCGCCGGCTCATGCTGCAACCGCGCGGGCGACGTCTTCTGCCAAGCTCATCCGGCCCATCAGCCGAACGCGGCGTTGGAGCGGCCGCATTGTCAGCGGCCTGGTCATTGCGTTTCTGCTCTTCGATAGTATTCCGAAGATCCTGCAGCTGAGCTGGGTCGTGAAGGCGACGACGGAGATGGGATTCCCGGCCGGCGCGATCCTGCCCATCGGCGTCGTGTTGCTTCTATGCACGGTTCTCTACAGCATTCCGCGCACGGCAATCCTGGGCGCCGTTCTGCTCACCGGTTACCTCGGCGGCGCCATCGAAGCCAACGTGCACGCCAGTCTTCCGCTCGCCAACCACACACTCTTCCCGATTTATTTCGCGGTACCGGTATGGGGAGGTCTGGCATTGCGCGATTCGCGCGTGTGGAGAATCCTCGATAGAACGTGAGCGACGGCCTGAACAAGTCGGGCTGGTGCAACGAGGCCGTCAGGGGCCGGCATTGCCATCGACCAGTCCGCGACAGCGCGCGCATGTGCCTCCGGGCACGCATTCTGCGGCCGTGCCCGGTATCTGGTCGCACACTTGGTCAGCCGGACAATGGGGCTCGGCGACCCACGCGCCTGATCTGCACAGTCCAGCGCCCGCGTGGCCGACCATGCAAGCTGTTTCTCCCTCTACGGTGCATGGATCGGTAGTGCCGGTGAGTCCCAGTCCATCGCTTACGAAAAAGACCGGAAAGCTCTGCGTGGCGACGACAGGGCCTCCCTGCATCGAGGCCGACAGGGTACAGGTGCCTTCGGCACGCGCAGATGCGTAGCCTCCCCACCAGCTCGTTCCCCAGGCCATCTCGCCGTTCGGTCCGGAGCAGATCGCGGGCGTCGCGCTGTGCAGCTCCGCGGGCAAGGCGCTGCAGCTCGGTTGCCCGTTGACGATGACGGAGGTTGGCACGCTGAAAGAAGCCGTCCCGTCCGCGCCTTCGGGTTTATTGAAAGCGTTTCGATAGTCTTCGTTGTACACGCTCATTCGAATGTCGGTCACTTGACTCTGAGTGAACGCGGTCAATGAACCGATGATATTCGAGACGTAGGCTGATTGAAGCTGCACCGACGTGGGAGTGACGGGCGATTGCCAAACGAACGGTCTTTCTGAGTCGCCGGCTGACTCTTCACCCAACGCTACGCCATCGCCTGTGATCGCGTTCGGCAGCCAGCCAACCAGTTGCTCTTCGCCAGCGTAGATTTCGATGGTGAACGCTATCTCGTCGCCTGCGGGAAGCATCACATTGGCGACCGGATACCCGTCCCAGCAGACGGCCCTGAGCTTGATACTGTCAGGCACTTTCACTTGGACAGAGGTCGTGGCCTGTCGGACCGAGCCGTCATCGAAACGTCCCTTGAACGTTAGGGTTGCCTGGCCGGGGCCTTTCCCGAAAACGTAGTATCCAGACGCTGCATCGTCGTCGAGTGGAACATCCGCTGCTGCGACCACGTCGGCGATGGTCGGATCTGACGAGGCGAATTCGAGGACCTCGGTGACTCCGTGAGGGATGCACGTTGGCGGCGCGGGAACCTTGCCGCCAAGAGCGTGAAGCTTGCAGGTGTCGTCGTAACTGAGCGGAGCATACGCCCCTACCGCCAGCGTCCCGGCCGGGGCATTGATCTCGGCGTCTTTGCCACAGGCGGCGGCGAGCGCTATCAGGAGCAGGATGCGTTCTTTGCGGAGCAACCGAGACATCCGGGTGAATGATACTGCCACGGCGCGGTAGCGACCAGATGGACTGATGACGAAAAAGGGCGCCCTTTGCGGGGCGCCCTTTTTCCCAGGTTCCTCGACCTTGGCTACGGATTCAGCTTCGTCAGTTGGTCTTTCACCGGCGTTCCGATGGCGTTCGGAGTTCCGCTCCAGTCCGAGATTAGCTGCGGGAAGCCGCAGCCCCACTCGTCTACGATCCACGCCCACGACGTCCAGCTCATTCCGATTTGTTCGAATGCGCTGATGTAGTCGGAGTAGACGCTTGCGACGCATTGGCCAGGATCGATCGTGTGTTGACCTACGAGATTGGCATCACCGAACTCAGTCGCGACGACCGGCAGCTTCGCACAGTAAACCTTCCAGGCATCGGGGCTGGGCTTGAAAATGTACGGGTGAACCGCGTAGGCCGTGGCGTTGGCCGAATCCGTGACGCCGGACGTGACGTAGCCGGATAGATCATAGGTCCAGTCGGTACCACTGACCAGAATCAGGTTCTTGGCGCCGTTTCCTCGAATCGTCGAGATCACACCATTCGCCCACTTGCGAATGTTGTCGATGCTGTCAGTGGGCTCGTTGTACAGCTCGTAGATGATGCGGCCATCCTTGAAGAAGTCATCTTTCGAGATGGTGTTCCAGAATGTCGCGTGTGCGTCGCCCGGCGAGCCGCCGACGTAGTGCAAGTCCAAGATCACGTCCAGCTTCTGCTCGAAGTACCAGTTGATCGCGCGCTTGACCTGGTTCTGATACGCGGCACCGTTGCACGTGGCGCCGCCGGTAGATGTGCCGGCCCACAGCGTGTCCATGACGGCGAGGCGGACGGCGTTGGGGTGCCACGCCTTGATTCGCTGAGCGTCTTCGCGGGTGACACCGAAGCCGGCACAGTCCCACTCCATGGAGGGGCGCACCAGGCCGCGGATCTTGTATTCGTTGCCGTTTCGCTTGATCTTCGTGCCATCAACGGACCAGGTCACTGTCTCGGCGGCTGGCTTCGGTGCCGCTTCGCTCAAGAAGTGAACGTCATCGATGTAACAATCGAATTTATTGGCACTGGGCGAGCCCGAACGCGGGCTGAACGGATTGACGAGGGCCTGGAACGCCACGAACTTGCTCTTGTCGAAGACCGCGGGTGTAAAGGTTCCGCCGTTCGGATCTTGTAGAACCTGATCGAAGTAGAGCTTGTAGTAGGTCCAGTCCTTCGTGATGACGGCGTTCTTCACACCGTGCTGAACGCACTTGGGCGAGTTGCTGTACGAGCACGTCGCCGAAGGCATATCGCCATCCTGGTTGGCGTCCACTGTCTTGAAGAACGTGAACGGCAGGTCGCTCGCGCACTTGGCCCAGAACCCGACGCCGGTGTATTTCGAGGCGTCCCACGATTGCTTCTTGTTGTCCGAGGTGCGCCCCATGACGTCGATGCCGATGGCGACCGAGTCGCCCGAAACGGCTGGCCCGCTGGACGTCACGTGCAAAGCGCCCTTCGTGCTGCAGGGGCCGTGCACGGAGGTGTCGATCTTGAAGATGTTGGGTGCCGTCTCGGGGTTGGCGCTGGCGGTGCCGGTGGCCCATCCGCGCCAGCCTTCGACCGTGCCGGTAGCGCGGCCTTCGGACGCGTAGGGTATGAGAGAGCCGTTCTCGAAGTCCGAGATGATGGCTGCGGCAGGAATGGTGACCGCGCCGTACAGAGGGTCGGTACACTTCAGGTCGCCACTCGCGCTCGAGCCACCGCCGCTTCCGCCGGCGGCGCTTCCGCCCGAGCCCGCCACGCCACCTGCGCCACTGCCACCTACGCTGCTGCCGCCCGCGCTAGAGCCGCCTGCGCCGCTTCCGCCTGTGCTTGCTCCACCGGCGCCAGTTCCGCCCGCGTTCGAGCCACCCGCGCCACCCGCGCCGCCCGTTTTGGCACCGCCCGCACCGCTTCCACCGGCGTTGCTTCCACCGGTGTTGCTGCCGCCGTTGCCCGATCCACCGGAGCCGCTAGCGCCGCCTCGGGCAGAGCTTCCGCCTGCGCCACCGCTCTGGTTGCCGCCGGAGCCGCTGGACCCGCCTTTGGCGGATGTTCCGCCCGCGCCGGAGCCGCCGGAGCCAGTCTTGCCGCCGGAGCCAGTCTTGCCCCCGGATCCCCCGCCAGAGTTAGACGAGCTGCAAGCCACGGCCAACCCCACCGCGAGGGCCGGCATCAGGATCAGCCGGAATGCACTACTTCCACTGGGAGTTTGACGGATCATGGGGAAATCCTCCTTCGATGATGGGGATAACGCTGGTCGGCGACAAATCGGGAACGGACATTGCGCACAATGTGTGCGGCCGTGCACCAGCACGAAGGTCGTCGCCTATATGTGCGACACGGAACCACCTCTAGCGCAGCAGCCCGACTGGTGGCAATCGAAATGCCGTTAGCCGAGCTGGCGGGTGAGCTCTTGCCTGACGTCGGCCATTCGGCTTGCCAGCTGGGCGAGAAGCTGCGGCCGTTCCATCTCAAGGCTGCGGGCCAGGGGTTGCTCGTCATTGCCGAACAGTCGGTCGTCCGCGTGATCGCGCAGAAGGCGCAGGCGCAGGCATGCCCGGGCCAGAAAGTGGTAGTGGTCGAGCAGGCGCGCGTCCATGTCGTTTCGCTCGACAAGACGCCGGATGGCACGCAGGGGGCTGGTAGTGCGTAGCGCGGGATCTTCGGCGCCTTGGCGAAGCTGAGCCCATGCCGCCATGAAATCGAAGTCCGTCAGGCCGCCCGAACTAAAGCGCAGGTGCAGGTGCTTTCCGGCACGCTCGCGCTCGATGAGGCTGCGCATGCGTTCGAGCTCGTCGTGCAACAGATCCGCGGAAACAGGTCGCTCGTAGGCCGTGCGCTGCAACGGCTCGGCGAAAATCGAATTCGGCGAGAGTTGGTCTCCGTCGAGCACGCAGGCGACGCGTCCACGTAACAGCGCGACCCGCTCCCACGGCGCCGCTTGTTCTCGATGGTATTCCTCGAAGGCGCGGTAGCTGGTGACCAGCGTTCCTTGCGAGCCCGAAGGCCGCAGGCGCGTGTCCACGGTGTAAAGGCGGCCTTCTTCCAGCAGCGCTCCCAGCGCACTTAGCAACCGCTGCGCAAACCGCCCGAACCATTCCTGGTGCTCGACGTCGGCACGGGTCGTACCTTCGCGCTCGTAGAGAAAGACCAATTCGAGATCCGATCCGTAGCGCATCTCGCGCGCGCCGCAGCTGCCGAGCACGAGAATGGAGAGCTCGCACGAAGGACGACCGTAGCGAGCGACGAGATCTCGCGCGACCCGCACGGCGCATTCGCGCAGACAAGCTTCGGCCAGGCGGCCGAGCTGGGCCGAGACCGCTTCGTGATCGAGGTCGCCGGCCACATCGCAAAGGCCGATACGCAGAATCTCTTCCGCCTGAAAGCGGCGCAGCTCGCGCAGGGCTGCTTCGTAGTCGCAGCCACGCAAGCGCTCGGCAAGCTGGGCGTTCCACGCGCTCTCCTCGGGCGCAGGCTCGCCGAGGCCGAGCGTCAGGCGCTGCCAGAGCTCCGGGTGCGTGATCAGGTGGCGGGACAGGCGCTCGCTCGTGCCGAAAAGGCCGGCTAGGATCCGCAACAGTTGGCGATCGTCGCGAAGAAGTGCGAACAGGCCCAGCGACGCGCGCAAGGCCAGGTCGGAAAAGCGGGCGAGGGCGTGGTCGGGATCGGGCGAGGCGATCGCTTCTTCCAGCCATTCGGCCGGCATGCGTCCACGGGCCAGCTCGAGGCGATAGCTGCTCTGCTCGATGTCGCGAAAGCCGGCGGCGCGCAGGTCGCTCTCGACGATCTCCTTCGCGGTGGCTGCGGCGAGCAGGCGCAGAACCATGGCGGGCGGTCCCGATGCCGGCTCGCCGAGCGTGTCGGCGATGGCGCAAACGGCGGCGCGCTTTTCCTCGACGACGGCCATGAATTCATCGGGGCCCGCGTAGCCCAGTCGTCCTGCCAGCGTCGCCATGCCCTCCGCGGTTTCCGGCAGGCGGTGTACTTGTTGGGCGTCTTCGAGCTGAATGCGATGCTCGATCCGGCGCCACAGCTTGTATGCCTCGGCGAGCGTGCGGTTTTCGTGATCGGAAATCAGACCAGCGAGGGCAAGTTTGCCAAGCGACGGCAGGGTGGTGCGGTCGCGCAAGTCGGGACGTTTTCCGCCGTAGAGCAGTTGCAGCACTTGTGCCACGAGCTCGACGTCGCGAATGCCGCCGGTGCCGAGCTTGACGTCCCAGCTGGCGTGCGAATTCGCCGCCACGAACATGCGGC
>CAZTTW010000157.1:0-8426 GCA_964616265.1 uncultured Myxococcales bacterium
CGTGACCGTCGAGGGTGCGCGGGTCGTCGTGGTGACTCGCGACGGAACTGCGGTGGTTGCCGATCCTGTGCACGGCCGTGTTTTGATGTTCTTGCCGCAACACTGAAGCCCCCGAAATCACCGCGGCTTCCCAGCCCCCCCGGCGCTGCCGGGAGTAGCTTTCAACTCTTGGCGCACTTTCTGTGTTGGGTTCGGATATAGTGGGTAGTTGCCATGAGATTTGTCGCATCAGGGGTCATTCGGTGGCGCTGCGCGCTCTGCACGGTAGCCGTCCTGGCAGCGGGACTTGGTCGGGCCTCTCACGCCCAGGCCGCACTTGGCGAAGACGCGGACTCGGTCACTGCGGACCAGGTTCGCCTTCAGGCCAAATTGCAGCTCGTGCAAAAGGAAAGCCACACCGTTCACGAATTGCAGTTGCCCACTGGTGGCAGGGTTCGCCAATTCGTCGGCACCACCGGGAAAGTATTCGCAGTTTCCTGGTCAGGCGATTGGCGCCCCGATTTGAGCGCGCTCATGGGCAAGCACTACGATCGTTTCCTCGCCGCAATGAAGGGCAGGCCCAAGGGGCACGGCCCGGTTCGCATCGAAATACCCGGCTTGGTGGTCGTCATGGGCGGGCACCAGCGCGCCTTCTTTGGTCATGCCTATCTCACCGACCTCGTACCCAAGGGTTTCCGCCCTGAAGACATTCGCTGAGGGAACAACGATGCACAGACTGATTCCTGTTGCGATGGCTTCGGTATTGTTTTTCAACTGCGAAAATAGCGCACCAGTCCGGCCCCCGGGCGAAGGGGGCGCGGCTGGCGTGCAACACCCATCGACGGGCGGTGCCGGCGGATCGGGCACTGGTGGCAGCGGCGTGGGCGGGGCTAGCAACAAAGGTGGCGCGACGGGTTCCGGCGGTGCGACGAGCACCGGCGGCACGAGCAGCGCCGGCGGCTCATCGGGATCGGGCGGTGGAATGGGGACGGGTGGATCCGCGGGCTCGGGCGGCGCGACCGGGACGGGAGGCAAATATTCGGGGGGCGCGACCGGTTCCGGGGGCTTTCCGGGCACCGGCGGCGCCGCGAGTGGGACAACCGGAGGAAGCGGTGGCTCTGGCGGTTCGTCGACGAGCGGAGCCAACACCATTGAGGCGGTCGTCGATCAAGGGCCGCAGAACATCGGCTACGTCAATGGCTTGTTCGTAACGGTGACCCTGTGCATACCGGGAACCAACTCCTGCCAGTCGATCGACCACGTCTTGGTCGACACGGGGTCGTCCGGTTTGCGCGTGCTCGAAAGCGCGATCACATTGTCTTTGCCTTCGGTCAAGAACGCCTCAGGCAACCCGCTCGGGTCGTGCACGCAGTTCGTGGATGGGACGGCTTGGGGGCCGATTCTCAGCGCCGATGTCAAAATCAACGGAGAGACCGCAGCCGCGATCTCGCTCCAAGCCATCGGAGAAAAGACCTACCCCATGCCGACTGGCGGCGCGTGTGCAAGCGGTCAGGCAATCACAGACCTACAATCGCTAATGGCGAATGGAATCATTGGCGTGGGGATCTACCAGCAAGACTGCGGCGACTCTTGCACGCAGACGAGCCGAAATCCGGGGATTTACTTCGCCTGCACGTCCAGTAGCGCTGGCGGCTGCAAAGCAACGGCGGTTCCCCTTGCTTCCCAGGTTTGGAACCCAATCGCGAAGTTCCCCGTCGACAACAACGGCATCGTCATTCAATTGCCCAGCGTGCCCGCCAACGGAGCGGCTTCGACGACGGGCAAGTTGCTATTTGGCATCGGCACGCAAGCGAACAACGGCCTGGGCAGTGCGACGGTCATTACCCCCGTCGATGCCTACGGCAACATTGGCACGACCTTTCCGGTCAATGGCACGAAATACACCGGGTTCGTTGACAGTGGCACGAATATGTACACCTTTCTCGACTCGGCCACCTCGGGACTAGCTCTTTGCACTTCGGCCGGGATGTCCTCACTCTACTGTCCCTCGACCACGAAGAACCTCAGCGCTACGATTTTCGGCGGGAACAACGCCAGCTCGACCGTCAACTTCAGCATCAGCAACCCTGGTAGGATCAGTGCGACTGTCGCGGCTCTTGGCACTCTCGGGTCGGAAATGCCGGGTTTCCCCTCCTCGGGAACAACGAGCGTGCCCGATTTTCTCTGGGGCCTTCCCTTCTTTTACGGCCGCACGGTTTTCACGGCTATCGAGAAGCAAGACACGCCTGGCGGACAAGGTCCGTACGTCGCATTCTAGGCCGCGCCCTTCGCCGCAGAAACGAAAACGCCGCCTTGCGGCGGCGATTTCCCTGGTTATTTTGTGGAGCTGAACAGGATCGAACTGTCGGCCTCCTGAATGCCATTTCCAGCCTAGCCTAATAAAATCCATGTGTTAGCCGCCGCAATCGTTCCGCACCTGCCTTCGGCGCGGTAGATTCGTCAACAATTTCAATAGGGTAGAGTGCGGAACGATTGCTTGGGCGCCCCTTGGGTGGAGACGATCCTTGAAAAGCTCGACTTGGCGGTCGGGCGCGCGCCCCGCTCGCTCGCGGCGTGTAGCTCGGCGCCAGCGAACCCGACGCCTAGCTCCTTGCGCCGGAGCGGAAAAGGGACGAGGCGCCGCAGGGCCGCCCGATCGCACGCACGGAACGCCGCCGTCAGATTGTTCACGAATGCGGGCACCCTTCGACGCGGCACCGTCGGGGATCCCGGTCACCCACGTCGCACCGTCGAGCTCGATCTCGAGATCACTCACGCAGCGCTCGTCCGGATCGGAAGCGGGCCGAGCCGCCGGCTCCAGGCGCAATAGGAACACCTGCCCTTGCTTTTCGCGGAACGCTTCCAGCTCGATGGGGTTCCTCCCGTTTTCGGTCGGATCGACCTTGTTGGCGACGGCCTGGCCCAGGCTGGCCTGGATGATCGACGGGTGAAACGGGGCGGTCAACTTGCGCAGGTCGTGCTTGCCGACCAGGACCGTGACCTTCTTGATCTTCACGGGGCGCGCGAACCGGATGGTCAGCTCGCCGCGCGCGTCTCCCGAAGCTGGGCACCACCGTGTGAGAGCGTCGGCGTCCAGAGCCCGCGCCACCGCGGCCGAAGACGACGATGCCGCAGTGATCCGGGGCCCTTCTGGGGCATGCCAGGCGTAAGCAATTATTGTTGGCCGGACAACCTTGCTGGGCTCTTCAACGGCACCACGCGTACCGATAGCACTGGAATCGGCTTGTCGCCGTCGGGCACAGGGGAAGGCACCAGCAGCGGCGCTGCAGGCGCGAACGGCGCGGCGGGAGGGCAGGGAAAGGAAACTGGCGATGCGGGGACGCCACTCTCCCTCGGAGGCGAAGGAGGCAGCATGGTCGATTCCGGAGCTGCCGGCGCGCCTTTCACGCAGCCCGCGCCGGCGAGCAGCAAATCTGGATGCGCCATTGCTGAGCCGAGAGACGCCTCCGCGCCTTCTGCGCTGCTCGTGCTTGCGGTGGTTGGATTGCTCGGGCTGGGACGCGCAACTCGGAAGGGATAGCCTCTGTCCGCCGAAATAGTGCCCATCGACGATCGAGTGCTCCGGAAACGGCAGCCAGGATCGGTCGCGGGGAGGGCAGGGCAGGCGGCCATGGTAGTAAGGAAAGTAGTAAGGAACGTACTCCTTGAGAACGCGCTCGGCGTGGGCGTCATCGATGACAATGATGGTCGAGACAATCGCCGCGCAGGGTTCCGTTCAGTCGCTCGCAGATGGCGTTTGCCTGCGGCGACCGCGGTGGCGTGATCAAGCAGCGCGTTCCGCAGCTCTTCACTCGTCTGCGAAATGCCCCGCCGTAGATGGAATCACGGTCGCGGATTAAGAAGCGGGGGTTCTCGTTTTCGCGATCGGCGACGGCCTCGAAAAGGCACTGCCCCGCGTACTGCGCGCTCGGAGAAGACGTCACGCCGATGTGGACGATTTCCCGACGGGCCAAGTCGACGATGACGAAGCAGTAGAGGATCTGGAACCGCAACGTGACGATGGTCAAGAAGTCGCAGGCCCAAGTTTGGTGGAGATGGTTGCGGATAAATGTGGGCCAGAACTGACCACGGTTGCGCGGCAGGTGTGGAGGTCGATACTTGGCGGCGGTTCGCGGCGACATCTTGTAGCCAAGCTCGCAAAGCTCTCTAACAGTTGCCTTCTGGATGTCAGATCTCAACGCAGTCGGCCGCTCTCGTGGTCGGGCTACGTCTGCGAAGCGAGCTCACCTCTTCCGGGCTTGCCTTGACGCTAAAGTCCTTCTAGAGTTTGCCGTGGCGTCACTCGGCAAGTTTCGTGGCGCTGTCAGGAGCATAGATTATGGCAACCTTACAGAGCATTGGGGCGGTTTTGCATGGTTTCCCTTACACTCTCCGGTGGAGGGATTTCACAGAAGTTGAAACTTCGCGTACGCCTCCGCGTAAGGCATTCACGGTCGCCAGCTTGCATATGACGGGCTGGCACGTGGGAACCGACGATCGAGGATTCAAAGTGCAGGGGCTATCCATCCGAGTGTCCCGAATCAAGCGGTCGTCCTGGGCGGTCAAGAGTCGCGAGACAGGAGCGCTATTGGATCACGAGCAGGGGCACTTCGACATCACGGGGCTTATCGCTCGCGATTTGGCCCGAAAAGTGCTCGACCTTTCCCTTTCTGCGAGCGAGGTGGCAGCGTCGAAGGAAGCCGGGACTACCGCAGATCAACACAAGCGTTACGCCTTCAAGCAATTTCAGAAACGGATCAATGGCTTCGGCAAGGAAGCGGCAGCTCTCATGAACCGCCTCCAATCGAATAAGAAAGATGGACTTTACGACACCGACACGAAACACGGCGAAAATCAAGCGGCCCAAGCCAAGTGGAACGCGTTTTTCAAGCGCATGAAGACGAGCACTGAGGATTTCGACCGTTCCCTGGCGAAATCCGGTCTAGGCTAATTGACGTGGTGAGGCCTATGCCGTGTCCGTGCTGATGCGCCGGTTGGTGGTGCTGGTTACACTTGCTGCATGCAAGGGGCAAACCTCGGTCGGGCCGGTAGCGAGCCCGGCACAGATCACAACGTGCCCGGCAGACGGGTCGGACGATCTCGCACGTAGTTCTTCCGACACCGCCAGCGCAGCCGACGGGAATGCCCTGCTGCGCCAGGGGCTGGCCAGCAAGGCGAGAGGAGATGTCCTCGGGGCACGCAAGCTTTTCGACCGAGCGCGAATCGCGCTCGAGCGAGCCGCAAGACAAACAGTCACCCTCGAGCCGCGAAGTGGGCTGTGGGAGGCTTCCGCGATCGGCTGGGTCGGTGCAGACACACTTGCCGTGGCCGCCGGGGCTGATGTTCACTTCTTCCGAGGTCAAGATCGTTCCGAGTTCCTGCGCCTTCGCACCAACGCGAATCGAGTTGTCGCGCTCGCTGTCAGCGCGGATTCCCGAACAATGGTTTCCGCAGGGGCGGAACGAGACCCCGAGGTTTGGGACTTGGTGTCCGGAAAGCGCGTTGGGACCCTTGCGAGGACCGAAGCGATGTCCGGCTATAGCGTGAGCTCCCTGGCATTCAGCCCGGACGGGCAGCGAGTCGCAGGCCGCACCTGGGAAAACGCCGCGCCTACCCTTTGGAACACGGCTACCTTGAACGCGGCCGCGCTCGACACTGCCTACCATGACCGTGAATTTGGCGGGATTCGTGAAAGCAGCGATGAGGCTCTTTGGCCCGAGATGTTAGCTTTTAGTCCGGACGGTACGAAGCTGGCGACTGTACAGAACAACGCCGTGATTCTTTGGGACCTTCGTGCGGAGAGCCCAAAGGTCTTCCTTGCGTTTCGTGTGCCGAATAGCCGACGTCGCGAAGAAAGTCTGACGTCGGTGATCTTTCAACCCAACGGTCCCGGCATTGCTGCTGGCAGCGAGTCGGGAAGGATTCTGATTTGGAATTCGCTGGCCTTGGCCCAACCGCGTTTCGTGAAAGCAGCTCACGAGAACGTGCTTCTTGCCTACAGCCATGATGGGGCCAAGCTGCTGTCAGCGTCGTCAGAAGGTGACCTTCGGACTCTCGATACGAAGACGCTCTCCACGCTAGTGTCGAAGAAATATCGAGCGAATACGTTCTCGGCCGTCGTTCCCTCTTCTGACAGTAGCAGGGTGGCCGTGGCCGCCGATGGCGGCCTCGCCGTCGTAGACATGGTGTCCGGCAACACAACGGAAGTGTTTCCGAAGCCGGTGGCATTTACTTCCCTGACATCCAGCCCGGATGCACACCACGTTGCTTTGGGAACGGCGACGGGAGCACTGTTGATCCTCTCTCTACGTGATGGCTCCTATTCTTGGTTGCGAGCCCATTCGGACAGTGTCACGTCGCTCGCTTTCTCGCCGGATGGAACCCGGCTCGCCAGCGTGTCCAGCGACCACACGGCGCGCATCTGGGACGTCGCCAAGCGAGCCATCCTCCTTCGGTTGGACCATGCCCAGCCTTTGAATTCCGTCGCCTTTCGACCTGATGGCCGCGCGCTTACCACGGCAGGTGAACACGGGCTCTTGTCTACGTGGGACGCCACCTCGGGCCGCCTCGTCGGCTCGTTCGCCAGGCTTCCTTGTGATCTGCTTGGCGTCGCCTACAGCCCTGACGGGACGGTGCTTGCCGCCAGTGGGTCTGACTATTCGGTCCATCAATGGAGCGCGCATGACACTATGGGGCCATCGCCGGGCCATGGAACGATGGCGTGCACGGGCGAGATTCAAGGGCCGTCGAACAGCCTTGCCTTCAGCGCCGATGGCCAGACGTTGGCGGCCCCGATCTCCGAAGGCATCGCCCTGTGGTCCGTGCCACTTGGAAAGCCGCGAACCGAGGTGCGCGTCTCTGGCGGTATGCACGTAAGGTCGTTGGCCATCAGCCCCCAAGAGTCCGTGGTGACGGTCGCGGTTGGCAGCAGCGTTCGTCGGTGGAGGTTCTCGGACCGGGCAGAACTCCCCGCGCTCGAGCCCCGAGATTCAGCACCCATCGATGCCATCTCGTTTGTCGACAAAGGTCGATGGCTCTTGGGAGCAGGCCAGCACGGCAACCTCTCGGTGTGGTCGATGGCCACCGGAAAGCTCGCCTTGACTATCTATTGGGAAGAGGATGGCACCGCATTCGCCATCGCGCCGAGTGGCCGCGCAGAGTCGCTAAGCGGGTCCGAGCACTCGGCTGCCGTCTGTCGCCTGGGCGTATACGTGTTTCCGCCGGAGCTGTGCGAGGAGCGCTATAGAGTTTCGGGTCTCGTGAAGCGTATATTCGCTGCCGGATCCGACATCGGGGACGACCGAAGAGACTGACGCGTGAGACGCCTCCTGGCCCTTTCCTCCGGTGCTCGATCGGTTCACAAGGGTTGGCAGTCCCAGCTGCGAACGAAGACATTAACAACTTTTTGTTCGCAATTGCGCCACCACGGAAATTACAATGGAATTTGTCCTTGAGGAAGTGGTGCTTGCTGCCCGAGACAGCGCTCGCACGACATCGCACGATTGGCGGCCACGCGGGCTGTCCGCGCATTGCCCTTCGCGATGGTGAAAGACCACCTTCCTTTGGCTCTAGTGAATTTTGCCGGCCAAGTCGAACATCACACGGCTTTTGCCACGTCTTGGGACCGTTGCGTCTACTAGCCTAGGATACAGCGGTTTGAAGCCAAGGTTCGCGGAAACGACGGCCGTCGAGAAGGACGTGTTCGCCGCAAATATTCCGTACGGGTCAGGATGCGGCCTGAAGAAGTCCGTCCGCTATAGTGTTTGGCCATGTTTCGTGAGTTCTTGCGAGTCTTCCTCAGCTTGCTGCGTGATGTTTTCCGCGGACGCTCCAAGCTCACGCCGGAGAATGCCTTGCTCCGCCAGCAGGTCATCGTGCTCGGGCGAAGCGCACCGAAGCCTCGCCTCAAGCCACGCGACCGGTGGAGCATCGCCACCATCACCAAGGTCTTTCCGGGGCTCCTGGCAGCCCTTTCCAAGCTTCTTATCGACGAGAATTCATGGGAGAAGCTCGGCGGCGACTTTCTGGACAGGACGGGGAAGCTTCAGCCGGGCGTGTACGTCCGACAATTCGGACATGCGGCTGAGTGCTCTGTGGACGACGGTGCCACTAGAGTAATTGCACTGGAGCAGTTTGCTCTAGCCCGTCAGCATATCTTGAAGCCACCTCTGCCATGGATGCGCAGCTTGACCTTCTATGATGAGGCGGCAAAGTCCTATCGGGTTTTCCAAGAACATGTCTTCGCATCTTGAGGAAGCTGTTCGATATCTTGGAGGCCTACTTTTTGCCTTGACGCCCGAGCTACTGGCAGAACTGCACGTGGGGCTGACCAATCACGGTTCTCGATAGTTTGACCGGCACGACCGCCGACGGGCATGCTTGCGGCGGCGGTAACGGCCACCATCGGCAGGCCCGACGTCATGCCGATCAAGCATCAGAAGCGGTTC
>CAZTTW010000158.1:0-8424 GCA_964616265.1 uncultured Myxococcales bacterium
GACGCGTAGCCTCTTCCTGGATTTCCTTCAGCATTTCCTCTGGAAAGTAGAGACTCTGTTTCCTCTTGTCAGAACCGGCCATGAAATTACCCCGCTTGTGGATGGGACTCCCTATATGACTTTTCGGCATTTAGGCAGTTATCGGCTAACCTGTCAAGGCGGCCACGCACTAAATCATGTACACAAGTGGTTGCAACCGAAGCTAGACTGGGCAAAATCACAAAGCTATTCTGAAGCAAGGGGATCCATGGAAGGGACCGGTCTGAAGAAGAAGGACCTCAAAAAGTTTCGCGACATCCTTCTCACTAGGAAGAAGGACATTCTGCGAAACGCACAACGTACTTTGAGCGAGGACATGACTCTCGAATCCGACGATTTGCCGGACGAGATGGACTTGGCTTCGTCGGAATACCTGCAGTCTTTTACGTTCCGTCTACGCGGGCGAGAAAAGACGTTCCTGCAGAAGATTGACCATGCACTCGAGAAGATCGAGGAAGGCACCTTCGGGCTGTGCGAACAGTGCGGAGAGCTCATCTCGCTCAAGCGCTTGGAGGCTCGCCTCGAAACAACGCTGTGCATCCGCTGCAAAGAGGATCAAGAGCGTATCGAAAAGGCCTATGGCTAAGTAGGGCCGGAGGGTCCGGATGTCCGCTGGGCCGTCCGCATGCTCATCGCCCGACATTCTTCCTCAAGGATGAACGCACGCGCTCCTGCCGTGGGCGCGCTGCTGGCGATGAGCATGGGCTCGGGCTGTGTGGGCGTCTTCACGGCCGACCACAGCGCCTCGATTGGGTCGTCGAGCAAGGGCGTGCTCTTGCATGGCGTAGCCATGCCTTTTTCAGGAAGTGGGTACGAGATCCATCCCGACTGGCGGTCGCGCGAGCACCGCTACACGACCTTGGCCAATGAGCGTTGGCTGACGGGCGTCTTTCGTGAGGTCGACCGCAAGTTCCCCGGCAGCGTCGCGTATCTGGGAGATCTGTCGGCAAAGAATGGCGGGGACTCCACCCAGCATCACTCCCACGCCAACGGCCGCGACGTAGATATCTTTTACTTTGCTTGCGACAGCACCGGACGGGCCGTTCACGACCTGCCGGCCATGGTCCATTTTGCGCCCGACGGACATGCGTTCCGCTGGTCGGTGGGCAAGGTGGGGCGGGTGATCAAAGGCCCGCTCCCCGATGCGCAATTCGACGTGCGTCGCAATTGGGCGCTCGTGCAGGCCATGCTGGAGATGCCTCCCGTGGAGGTACAGTGGATTTTCGTCGAGCGCGATTTTGGTGCGCTTCTTCTTGCGGAAGGTGCGCGCGCGGGCGCATCCACCGCGACCCTGGCCCGGGCGCAGGCGCTGATTCATCAACCGACGGATTCGCAGCCGCACGATGACCACATGCACGTGCGGCTGTTTTGCGACGCAAGCGATCGGGCGCTCGGCTGCAGCGACAAAGGCCCCAAGCGCTGGTTGAAGAAGAACTGGAAGTACATGCGCTCCGCCGAACAGTTGCTCGCGTCGGTCGACAGCCGATAGCCCGGCTGGTCCGCCAACGCGCGCGGTGGGTTGGTTGGGTGGCAGGGGCCGAGGGTTTGGAAACCCTTTCAGGGTTTCCATCGAGATCGACCGCGCGACGAAGACACGTTCCCGCGACCAGAGTATCCCACCTGAACAAAGGATACGTAATTTAGTATATTGAATATATGCTATCGAGTGGATTACATTCGATGTCTAACGATGGAGAAGCGCCAGAGCCAGCCTGCTAACCAAGCCGCGGTCCCGACCGGCCGCGTGGCAGGCCTTCTCGTCGAGGAAGAGCTGAACGAGATCGAGCGGCAATGCCCGAACGGTCTGACGTCTCGTCAAATCGTAGACCTCTTCACGGCCCGCGGTTTTCGCTTCTCCGAAGCCACCTTGCGCAAGTACGTGCAGCTTGGCCTTCTGCCGCGTTCGGTGCGCGTCGGCCGCAAAGGCAAGCACCGCGGCTCCTGCGGGATGTATCCCGCGGAGGTCGTCCGGCGCGTGAATCAGGTGCGGGCCATGATGGCCGCAGACCTCACCATCGAGGAAATAAAGCGTTCGTTCGCCCGCTTCAAGGACGAGATCGAGCACGTTGAAAAGGGCGTGCGCGAGCTCTTCGCGGGCTTCGAGCGCGAGGCCAAGGGACCGTCGTTCGAACCCGAACGTCGCGCGGTCATCGAGGCCGAGATTCTTGCAGCGAAACAAGCCGCCGGCGAGCTCATCCGGCGCATCACGGGAGTTGAGGCGAGTCTTTCTGCTCGCGCCGGTTCGTCGGCGCCGGGTACTGCCGTCGGGAGCGGCAGCGATCTGTTTTGACGTGGGCCCCGACCACTGCGTCTGAGGAAAATCCTATGGCGGAAGAAAAACTGGAGAGCCAAATCGACGAGGCTGATAGCGCGGGACTGGCGGAAGAACCGCCGCAACCGGAGGTGGCGAAGATTCGCTTGAAAGTGCATCCGTCGCGCGACGGGCGCTTTCGCTCCAAGACCATCGCACCCAAGCGCCTCACCCGGGACGAGAAGCGTTTGGCCATGTCGCTGGTCTATCCGGACGACGTTGACCGTCCGAAATCACGTGCCGAATGCCAGAGCATGGAACGGCCATGCCCGTTCGTAAGCTGCGAGCATCACCTCTATCTGGACGTGAATCCGGAGAGCGGTGCCATCAAGCTCAACTTTCCGCACCTCGAGGTGTGGGAAATGGCCGAGACGTGCGCGCTCGATGTCGCTGACCGGGGTGGTATCACCTTGGAAGAGGTCGGCGCCATTCTCAATCTGACTCGTGAGCGCATCCGTCAGGTCGAAGTCCGTGGCTTGACCAAGATTCGCGTTACCAGCGGTGAGGCACTGGGCGTGAGCCCGTCGTTCACCGCGCCCAAGAAATCGTAAGAGCGGTGTCGATCGATTCGCCGGTGATTCCCCTGGTACGCGTTGGGCGTGCCGGTCAGGATAGTCAGTGAGGCTTGTTCTTGAACGGCGAAAGACAGTTCCCTAGCACCCCCCTCGACGTTATCGACCAGCGCATCGCAGAGCGCCTTCTCTCTGCGGCGCTGGCCTCGGGTGGAGATCACGCCGATCTCTACTTCGAGTACCGCTCGTCGAGTGATTTTTCGTTCGAAGAGGGCCGCGTGCGCACGGCTGGCCATGCCGTCTCGCTGGGCCTCGGCGTTCGCGTGGTGCGTGGCGTGGCGACGGGCTACGCCTACACCGAAGAGCTTTCCGACGAGCGCATGCTGGAAGCGGCCCGCACGGCCGCCCAGATTGCATCGCAAAGCCGCGGTAGCGCGAGCGTCGCACTCTCCGCGCGAGACTTGCCGAGCTTCTATCCCGTGCACGAGCTTTCGCTGGCGCGGCCGGGGGAAGAGAAAGTTGCTCTGCTTCGCCGCGCCGACGCTGCGGCTCGCGCGTTCGATTCGCGGATCGTGCGTGTGGAAGCCGCCTTCGCGGAAGGTTGCTCGGACGTCTTGGTCGTCAGCTCGGATGGAACCCTGGCGCGCGATCGGCAGCCCATGGTGCGATTCGCGGTGAGTGCGCTCGCCGAAGAAGGCGGCAAGCGCCAGTCGGGTCGTTCCGGCACGGCGAAGCGCCGCGGGCTGGATCTGTTTTCCGAGGCGGGGGCGATGCCCGAGGATCACGGCCGCGAGGCCGCGCGCTTGGCTGTGGCCATGTTGCATGCGCGCGAGGCGCCGGCGGGGCCCATGGAAGTTGTCTTGGCCGCTGGCGAATCCGGCATCCTGTTGCACGAGGCGGTCGGACACGGCCTGGAAGCCGACTTCAACCGCAAGAAGACGTCGAACTACTCCGGACAAATCGGCAAGAAGGTGGCGTCCGATTTGTGCACGGTGGTCGACGATGCGACCATCACGGGTGCACGCGGTTCCATCAATGTCGATGACGAAGGCGTTCCCGGCGGCCGCAACGTGCTTATCGAAGGTGGCACGCTGGTCGGCTACATGCAGGACAGGATTTCCGCGCAGCACTTCGGTACCAAGCCCACGGGCAACGGCCGTCGCGAAAGTTTTCGCCATCCGCCCATGCCGCGCATGACGAATACGATGCTCCTCGCCGGTAACGACGATCCGCAGGACATCATCGGCTCGGTCAAGCGCGGCGTCTACGCGAAGAAATTCTCCGGCGGCCAGGTCAACATCTCGAATGGCGACTTCGTTTTCGCTCTCACGGAAAGCTATCTCATCGAAGATGGCAAGCTGACCGCTCCCCTGCGCGGCGTGAACCTCATCGGCAACGGTCCCGACGTCCTTCGCAATGTCACCATGGTGGGCCACGATTTCGAGCTTTCCGACGGAACCTGGACCTGCGGCAAGGACGGGCAGTCGGTTCCCGTGGGCATCGGCACGCCGACGGTCAAGATCGCGCAAATCACCGTGGGAGGGACAAAGGCGTGAGCGCGTCCGAGGGGAAGCAGAACAAGCGCACGAAGCGGTCGAGCGCCAACGTCCGCGGCTGCCAAGAGCTCGCGGAGCAGATGCTGAGCCTGGCGCTTGCGGCCGGTGCTGACGGCGCGGAAGTTCAGGTGCGCGACGGCGCCGAGCTGGAAGTGAAAGTCCGCATGGGCGAGGTCGAGCGGATTCAGGAAGCCGGCAGTCGCGGGCTCGGTTTGCGCGTGCTCAAGGATGAGCGCGCCGCCTTGACCTACACCTCGGATTTCTCGCCTGCGGCGATGCAGCGTTTTGCCGAGGAATCGGTGGCGCTGTCTCGGCTGGCCGAGCCGGATCCGCTCGCCGCCCTGCCCGATCGGGAAGAAATGGCCCGGTCTGTTCCCGATCTCGATTTGTGGGACGAATCCGTTTTGTCCTTCGAGGTGGGTGAGGCCATCCGGTGGGCCAAGAATGGGGAAGCGGCAGCCCTGAAATTCGATTCCCGCGTCGCCAACTCCGAAGGTGCGATCTTCGGGCGTGGGGTCGGGGCAACGGCGTTCGCCAGCTCGACGGGTTTCTCCGCTGGTTATCGTGGCAGTAGCGCTTCCTTCGTGGTTGAGCCCGTGTGCGACGATGCCGAAGGCAAGAAGCGCAACGGCTACCACTACACCGCGAGCAGGTTCATCGCAGGGCTGCTTCCGGCGGAAGAGGTCGGCGCCGAGGCCGCACGCCGAACGGTCGCCAAGCTCGGCTCGCGCAAAGTTCCCACCTGCCAGGTTCCGGCGGTTTTTTCGCCCGAGGCGGGGCGTTCGCTGGTTGGCAACCTGGCGTCTCTGGTGTCGGGCGGCGCGGTCTGGCGCAAGAATACGTACCTCGCCGAACGCGAGGGAACCGTGGTGGCGTCGCCGCTCGTGAACCTGGTGGACGATCCGCTCTTGCCGCGCGGGCTTGGCTCGCGGCCGTTCGACGGCGAAGGCTTGGCGGCGCGGCCCAACCTGCTGGTCGGGGATGGCGTCCTTCGCACGTTTCTTTGCGACGTCTATGCCGCTCGCAGACTGGGCCGAAGATCAACAGGCTCGGCGGGACGCGGTCTGGGCGGCGGGCCACACGTGACGACGTCGAACCTGATTCTTCGCCCAGGAAAAAGCAGCGTTAGCCAAGTCATGGACGTGCCGCAGGGCCTTTACATCACCAGCCTCATGGGCTTTGGCTTCAATCCCGTCACGGGCGATTTTTCGCAGGGCGCGGCCGGCTTTTGGATCGAGAAGGGACAGCTCACCTTCCCGGTCAGCGAGATCACGATCTCGGTGAATTTCGACGATTTGTGGAAGGGCGTGGACGCCATCGCCGACGACCTCGACACCCGCTCGTCGGTGCAGTGCTCGACGTTTCGCGTGGCCCAGGTGACGGTGGCCGGAACCTAGTTTTCGGGAGCGGCGGCGCGCCTGCGCAGGATGCTTGTCCCGATAACCGCGGCTACCACGAGGGAAATTGCCGTCGCTTGTGCGGTGGAAAGAAAGAGCGGTTCGTCCGGAGGCAGGCCAAGGAACGCCGCCAGAGCTGGCAGACGAATGGGGACGAGAAATGCGCGTGCCTCGTCCCCGCGGAAGATCTCGACGACGAAGCGAAGGATGCCGTAGGCAAACGCATAGGCGAGCGCGACCGCGCCGGCGAACTTGCGCCGCGGCCATAGCCACAGAAGGCCGGCGAAGATCAGCACTTCGCCGAGTGCCTCGTACAGCTGCGTGGCGTGCAGGGCGGGCGTGCAGGGCGCGCCGACGAAGAACTGCCGCTGGGCAAGCAATTCCGTGTACGCCACGCTATCGGGTGGAAAGCGAACGCCGCGTGGCCACGGCTTGCCGTAGCAGCAACCCACCAGAAAACAGCCGATGCGCCCGAACACGTGCGCGATGCTCACCGACGGAACGAGCACGTCCGCAACGTCGCCGAGTGGAAGTCGCTTGCGTCGGGCGAAGAGCAGCACCACCACAGCCGCAAGAACCGCGCCGCCGAGAAAGACCAAGCCGCCCTGCCAGAACTGCAAGGCAGCCGAGCAGTCGCCCAGCATTCGTCCGAGCGAGCGTGGCAGTCCGTTGCCAGCGCACAGGCGCGCGTACTCGCCCGCATGCATGAGCACGTAGAGGAGGCGCGCACCCACCAGGCCCACGAGGATGGCGTAGAAGGTGAGGTCGAGGGTTGTGCCCGTGTCGATGCCCACCTGGCGACCGCGGCGAACCGCCAGCGCTACGCCCACCACGAGCCCCACGGCGATGAGAAAGCCGTAGGAATGGATCGGCAGTGCGCCGAGGTGAAAGAGCGTCGGTTTCATGCGGCGGGCGCGTCCAAAGGCGGCGAGCGCCGATGGCTCACGAGCAGGTAGATACCGAATGCGATGAGCGGCAGCGAAATGATCTGCGATGTGGAAAGCCACCCGAACAGCACGCCGCGCTCGTCATCGCGCCAAATTTCGACGAACGAGCGAAAGATGCCTTTGAGAATGAGCAGCCACGCGAAGACCTGTCCGTCGAACTTCTTGCGGCGGCGGATCGCAAAGTAAAGCACGACGAAGGTCACCATGTTCAGCAGCGACAGATAGATCTCCGTCGGGTGGACGGGAAGCGGCGGCTCGTGATCGCCAACGAGATGGGCGTTGTGTTGGGCTTCCCACGCTGGGCTGCCAATCGGGAAGCGCACCGCCCAGGGCACGCTGGTGAGTTTGCCGTAGCAGCAGCCGTTGAGAAAACAGCCGAAACGGGTGAGCGCGAGACCGAACGCAATCCACGGCGCGCACAGATCCGCAACCTTCCACATGCCGAGGCGGTGCTTGCGCGCGAAGTACAGGCCGAACGCCGTCGCGACGAGGAAGCCGCCGTAGAAGGCCAGTCCGCCGCGCCAGACTTCCAGGACGGCGAAGCAGTCGCGCGGCGGATGGCAGGTGTGCGCGACCGTGTTGCACACGTAGTCCCAGCCACACTCGCTGTTGGCGTTGCAGAAGGCGACTTTCGCCTCGGTGGCGCGGACCTTGAAGTTGTCCACGCACAGGTTCACGTAGTCGTGAAAGTGGCCGTCGGCGATGACGTGTAAAAGTCGGGCGCCGACGATGGCCCAAATCACGATGTAGATGTTGAGGTCGAGAATGCGCTCTCGGTCGAGGCCGATGCGTGGTGCCTCTCGGTAGGTCATCCACGCTCCGACGACGAAGCTGAGCGTGAGCAGGACGAAATACGACGGCAAATCGAGATGCCCGAAAAGCGGGATGTCGATGCCGAAGTCGACCAGAATCGGGCGCACCGTCAGCCTTTCTCTGGCGAGGCGCGCACGATTACCGGTCCTGGCTGCCCGCCGAGGCGGGTGGGGCGTCGGCCTCAGTTGTGTGACCGCGTTTGTCTGCGAGCATATCGAGCGCCATCAGCGCGACGCCGACCACCAGCGCGGCATCGGCGATGTTGAAGGCCGGCCACTCGTGCTGGCCAACGTGCCACACGATGAAGTCGGTGACCTTACCGAACGCGATACGATCGACCAGGTTGCCGATGGCGCCGCCGCCGATGAGGCCGAGCGCGACGTGCAGCCGATGCTGGCGTGGTCCCGATCGCTTGAGGTAGTAGCCCACGAGCAGAAGCGCCGCGAGCGCCACCACGGTGAGCAAGATGCGGCCGCCCGTCAGTCGCTGGAACATGCCAAAGGCGACGCCGGTATTTTCCGAGTAGCGCAAATCGAAATAGTTCGGAACGATGACCTTGGTCTTCCAAGGGCCGAGCGGCAGAAGGTGCGTCCGCGCCAGCACCTTCGTCCATTGGTCGAGGACGAGGGAAATCACGGCGAAAACGCCGAAGAGAATATTGCGGGTCTTGGTGGATTCGCCGTCGCTCATGGTGCCTACGCTTGTGAATTGACCACGGAAGCGCAGCGGATGCAAAGGTCGGGTTCCTGGGCGTGTCCCGACGCCGTGCCGGTACGGCGCCAACAGCGCGGGCATTCGGGCAAGGGCGCTTCCGTCACTAGGACCTCGGTGGCGGCTGCGTCGCTCGAC
>CAZTTW010000159.1:0-8404 GCA_964616265.1 uncultured Myxococcales bacterium
GGGCGTAGCTCAATGGTAGAGCATCGGATTGTGGATCCGAGGGTTGGGGGTTCGATACCCCTCGCTCACCCAATTTTAATGGAAACCCTGAAAGGGTTTCCAAACCTTCCCGCGATGGTCCGCGCCGAGCAAAGCTCGGCGGCTCCCCACGCGACCACTTCAACGTGTCGAACTTCTTCGGACTGACTCTTCCTGACGGCATCGAGACCCGCCTGCGCGCGGGAGTGCCGGCGCTGCCGCTCGAGGCGCTCGGGGGGGCCAGCGGCTGCGAGCCGGGACGCCAGGTCAAGCTCGTCGATGCTCACGGCGAGCTCGTGGCATGCGGCATCGCCGACCCGGAAAATGGCGTCATCCACATCTTGAGCCGCGACAGCCTGCTGCGCGGCTTCGACGCCAGCTTTTTTGCCGACCGCCTGGCCCAAAGCCTGGCGCTTCGCCGAACCCTCGGGCTTCCGGACGGCGAATCGACCTACCGCCTGGTCAACGGTGAAGGCGACGGTTTGCCTGGATTCTCGGTCGATCGGTTCGGCGAATACGGCGTCGTGTGCGCGCCCAGCCGGCCTCTCCTTCCCTTCGCGCGACTCCTCGCTCAAGCAGCTCTGGCCGCCCGAGCCGAGACCGGGCTGCGTGGCGTGGTCATCAAGGTGCGCAGTAAGGATGCCCAGGACCGTTCCAACAAGGACGAGGTGCTTGGCGAGCGGCCACCGGAAAAATACGTCACCCACGAACTCGGCGTTCCGTACGAGGTTCACCTGCTGGGCTCGCTCAACGTCGGGCTTTTCCCCGACATGCGCGAGCAGCGGCGGCGTATGGGCCGCTTCGTAAGCGGCCGACGGGTGCTCAATACGTTCGCCTATACCGGCGCGCTTTCCGTGACAGCAGCGCGCGCCGGCGCGGCGAGTGTCACCAGCGTCGACCTTTCTTCAGGAGTCTTGGCCTGGGCGCGCGAGAACTTCCTCCTTTCGGGCTTGCCGGTGGGCGACGGTCGCTTCCGCTTCGAGGTCTCCGACGTCAAGCGCTTCATGCAAAAAGAGGTCGAGCGCGGCGCGAATTACGACACGATTGTGATGGATCCGCCCACCGTTTCGGCCGCCCGCGCCTCGCAGTGGTCGATGAAGCGCGACTACCCGCCGCTCATTGCCTTGGCCAGTAAGCTGTTACCGCCCGCTGGCGGGATCTTGTGGATCTCGGCCAACACCCGGCGGGGCCCCTCGGTATTGCGCCATATTGAGGACGGCATCAGGCTATCGGGTCGCCATGGCGCCATTCTAGAAATCGGCGGCCTGCCACCGGACTTCCCCTCGCCGCCCGGCTGGGACGATTCGCGCTACCTCGAAATCTGCCAAGTCTTCGTCGCGAGCAGATAGTAAGATAGGCGGCCGGATGAAGCGCCTTCTGGCCATCACCACCGCCGCTTTGGCTTGCACGAGCACGCCGGATGACGTGCGCGACGCGAGTGTCGAGCAAGTTCCGCCGGATTTGGCGAGCAACCCCGCCGACACCGCGGTCGCACTGAACGTCGACTTCACTGTCGAAGGCTGCCCGAATTTCGATCCGGTGAAAGACCTGTGCACGGGCAATGCGCCGCTTACCGTGCGCTTCGTTCCCATTTCTACGACCACCATCGCCAGTTATCTGTGGGCCTTCGGCGACTTCAGCGCCTTCGACAGCGAGGCTGCTCCCAGCCACACTTATACGACGCCGGGCTCCTATTCGGTTCGCCTGGTGGCGACCGGGGTCAATCACGATAGCGTTGTCAAAGTTCAACCCGGCTTCATCGTGGTCGAGCCCAACGCCATCGGCGATGCCTGCGACGCGAGCCCTCAATGCGAACAGGGTCTCTTCTGCCTTTGCTCCAATGACGACTGCCAGCACGGTCCTGGCCATGGCATCTGTTCTGCGAATTGCTTTTCCGGCCAGTGCGACGGCACCGATATTTGCGCCGGATTGCGCACGGCCGCGCCACCCTCCGGATCGTACGAGGCATGGCAAACCCAAATTTGCTTGCGCGCGTGCGACAGCGACAGCGACTGCTCGGGGGGATTGCTTTGTCGAACCTTGCCCCCCGGCCCCGCCACCAGCGGTTGGGTTCGTGGCTGCTTTTCGGGCGTCCCCGGCGATGTCGGCGACTCCTGCATCGACGAGAACGGCAACCTGCGCGACGACCTCTGCGCCACGGGCCTATGCGCAGACCTCGGCAGCAAGGGACTTTGCAGCGCCGACTGCAGCGTCACGGCCTGTCCGCTGGGTTCGGATTGTGCCCTGTTCGGCGACGGCCGGAAGTTGTGCCTGCGCCCTTGTATCCCCAACCTCTCGTGCTCGGATGATCCGCTGATTACCTGCGTGGTGCCCGCGCAAGGAGCCTTCGGCTATCAGCTCGTCAATCCCAGCAGCACAAGCGCATCCAGCCATTGCGCACCCAGGCTTTGCCTGACGAACCAAGATTGTCCGGCCGCGGGAACGTGTCCGAATGGCACCGGTGTCCGTTACTGCGTGAAGCGCTAGCAGCACCGACCCGGCCGATCGGGATGGTCGTAGCGATCGGCGAGGGTTTGCGCCAAGGCCTCGTCCCCCGGCAGTTGCGAGCGCGCCGCCGCGGCCTCGCCGGACAGCTCGCGTACCAGCGCGCCGACGATCATCACGGCCGATCCCAGCTGCCACCAAGGTCGTCGCAGCTCGGATTCGATCACGGTCTTGGGCAGCCAGACCGGCAGGGTTTCGCGTAGCTGGCTCGGTTTGCGATGGCGCAGGACGAGCCAGCACTCGCGCGCCGAGACCGCCAGGATGGCCACAACCAGCCCGAGAAAAAGCGCGGCCACCAGGGCGTCGAGACGACTGTTGAAGATGAGCGCTCGCGTCGCGCTGACCTTGGCCGCGGGAATGGTTCCCGCCGCCAGGGCTGTCGTCAGCTTGGCCGCCATGGCGAGAAATCCGACGCGCGGATTGGGATGGACGATCTTCTCGATGCCCGCCGAGAACGTCACCGTCACCAGGCAAATCAGCGGGACAAACACGACCAGCGACATCCGCGGCTTGCCGGCTTTGATGAGAATCGTCGTCGCCAAGCAGAGCGCCACACAGGCAAGCAACTGGTTGGCAATACCGAAGAGCGGCCAGAGCGAGTTCACACCGCCCAGCGGATCTTTCACCCCTGCATAAAGAAAGTAGCCCCAGGCTCCGGCAAAGAGCAGGCTGGCGCCGGCGTTCGCGGCGTAGGATTTCGTATCGCCGAGCTTCGGCCAAATCCGACCGCCGAGCTCCTGGATCAGAAAGCGTCCGATGCGCGTCGCCACGTCCACCGTGGTCAGGATGAAGAGCGCCTCGAACATCAGCGCAAAGTGGTACCAAAGCTTCATGGCGGCATCGCCGCCCACGATGGCGCGGAAGATGCTGGCCATGCCGATAGCCAAGGTGGGCGCGCCGCCCGTCCTCGCGAGAACGGTCTTTTCACCGATGGCGCTGGCCAGGTCGCTAATCTGTCCCGCGCTGACCGGAAAGCCCCAGCCCGATATAGCCTGCGCGACAGTACCGACGGAGGTCCCCACGAGGCCCGCCGGCGCATTGACCGCGAAGTAGACGCCTGGATCCAGCACGCACGCCGCGATCATGGCCATGATGGCGACGAAGCTTTCGAGGCACATGGCACCGTACCCCACGTGGCGAATGGTTCGCTCGCGCGTGATCATCTTGGGCGTCGTGCCGCTGGACACGAGCGAGTGAAAGCCGCTGATCGCGCCGCACGCGATGGTGATGAAGCAAAACGGGAAGAGACTGCCGGCGACCACGGGGCGCATGCCACCCGTGAAGCTGCTCGGGTTGGTCAGCCACGGCATCTTGAGCGGCGGCAACACGACGACGATACCGACGGCGAGCAAGAGCACCACGCCGATCTTGAGAAAGGTCACGAGGTAGTCCCGCGGTGCCAAAAGCAGCCATACCGGCAAAACGCTGGCAGCAAAGCCGTAAACGATGAGGCAAAGGGCCAGCCGCTCCTTGCTGAAGGTGAAGAACGGTCCGAGCGTCGGGTGGTGATTGACGGCGAAGCCGGCGAGCAGCGAGGCCGCCAGAAACACCACCCCGATGGCGGTCATCTCGAGAACCTTGCCGACGCGTAAGTAGCGCACGTAAAGCCCCATGAGCATCGCGAACGGCATGGTCATCGCGGTGGTCACCACGCCCCACGGGCTTTCCGCCAGAGCGTTGTCCACCACGAGCCCCAGGTTCGCGACCAAGATGATGAGAATGCCGAGCACGGCAACCATGGCGATGGTGCCCGCGAAACTGCCCACTTCTTCGCGGACCATCTCGGCCAGCGATTTGCCGTCGCGGCGAACCGAGGCGAACAAAATCACGAAGTCCTGCACGGCTCCGCCGAGCAGAGCGCCAATGAGAATCCATAGCGTGCCCGGCAAGTAGCCAAACTGGGCCGCCAGGACCGGCCCAACCAGCGGTCCCGGCCCGCTAATGGATGCGAAATGATGACCAAACAAGACGTATTTGTTGGTCTTCACGAAGTCGCGGCCGTCGTCGTGAACCTCGGCGGGAGGGGCGCGCAAGTCGTCGAGGACGAGCGCTTTGGCCGCGATCCACTTCGAGTAGAAACGAATGCCGATGGCGTACGTACAAACCGCCGCGACGATGAGCCACGCGGCGCTTAGCGGCTCGCCCCGCCGAGAGGCAATCACCGCGTACGCCGTCGCGCCGACGACGGAAACCAGCGTCCACAGGGCGATAGCGCCGAGTCTCTTCATGGCGCCACCATTTACTCGTCGTGCTTTCTGGCGGCAAGGGCGCCCAGCACCGCTTGGGCCAGATCCTGCGAATCGAACGGCTTCTGCAAGAAATGCTCGATGGCGACCGATTGTCGCCGGCTGGCCAGCGTCGACAGATCGTAGCCCGACATGAACAGCACTGGCAGCGAGGGGCGCAGCTGGTGCACGCGATCGATGAGCTCCTTCCCGCTCATCTCGGGCATCACCACGTCGGTGATCAGCAGATCCAAGGTCAAGCTGGGATCCTTGCGAAGCGCGGCCAAGCACTGCTTGCCATTTCCCACCGCCGTCACCGTATAGCCCATGCCGCGCAGGCTACTTTCGACCGAGCGCCGAACCATGGGGTTGTCCTCGACGAGAAGAATGCTGGCGGTCGGCAAGGTTGCGCTTGCTGGCGCTGCGGCCAAGCCTGACCGCGGCGACGGCGCCGCCTCGTCCGGTCGACGCGGAAAAAAAAGCGACACGGAAGTTCCCTCGTCGGGGCGAGATTCCACCTCGAAAAGGCCGCCATGCTGGTACAGCGTGGCCGCGACGATGGGTAGACCCAGCCCTGCCCCGCTTGCCGGAACTTTGGTCGAAACGAAGGGCTCGAAGGCGTGCGCGAGCAGCGACGGCTCCATGCCGGGTCCGCTGTCTCGAACCTGCAGCCGTGCCCAACTGCCTGGCGGAAGACGATCCCCGGCGCTCTCCACGGCATCCACCCCAATCGCAATCTCGCCCGCCCCCGAAATGGCATCTTGCGCGTTCGCTACAAGCTGCACCAGCAGCTGTTCGATTTGCTTGTGATTGGCGCGCACGCCGTCGACGTCGGCAATCGATTCGCGCAGGACGATCCGGCTGCGCACGTTGGCGCGCACGGCCGGCAAGACATCACGCACCACACGCCCGAGGTCGCAGCTTTCGAGTGTCGGCTTGCGCTTGGGATCGAGCGCCATCAAACGCTGCGCAAACGTGCGTGCGGCTTCGGTCGCCTCACGAATGCTGCCAAGACGAGAATGCGAAATGTCGTTGTTGCGCTCTTCCTGAAGAAGAATAGTGTTGCCAAGCGCAGGCGACAGCATTTGCCAAAGGTCGTGACCGATGCGCGTCGCAATCGCCGCCACCGATTCGGGAAGCATCCCCGGCGCGGGCATCCGCGGAGTCGGCCACAGCAGGACGACGAAGGTCCCGGTTTGAGGCGCCGCCGGCAGCGGCAAAGACTTCTGCAAGAACGTCAAACCCGGATGTCCATCGAGGCACAAGCGGACAACGACGGCCGACGTGTTCCCGCCGCCAGCGTCAAGAGATGGCTCGCGCTCCGAGCGCACGAAGAGCGCGCCCACCAATTTGCCGAGAGCGTCCGCAGAAGGAACGCCGACCATTCGCTCGGCATCTTCGCCCCAGGATTGAATTCGGCCGTGACCATCGCACACGAAGCACGCGGGTAGCCCGTGCCGGAGAGTCGGGTTCGGCTCGCGAGCTTGTTCATCCCTGGATCCGCCGCTGAAAATCACTCGCGGCAGGATAGCATCCTGCCACCACTTCATCATCCATCGGGTGGACAAACACCAGCGCGACACCGTAGCCTTCGCAGGGTGAGCTCAAGTCACGACGTTATCGACGTTATCGACGTTATTGTCATCGGCGCCGGCATCAGCGGCCTGAGCGCCGCGTTCTACGCCGCGCGCGCAGGGCGCCGCTGTCTCGTCCTCGAAAAGGCAAAGGTGCTCGGCGGGTCCATTCACACTACGCGCACCAGCGACGGGTTTTGGTACGAGCTCGGCGCGCATACCCTCTACAACTCGTACGGCTCGCTGCTGGAGATGCTGACCGCCTGCAACCTTCGCGACGCCGTCCTCGAACGGACGAAAGCGCCCTATCGCATGCTCGTCGACGGAAAAGTCCGCTCGGTTCCTTCCCAGCTTGCCGTGGGCGAGCTCTTCGCTTCGGCGTGGCGAGCCTTCACCGAGCGAAAGACGGGAAAGTCCGTCGGCGCCTATTACGGACGGCTGGTGGGCAAGGGCAATTGGAAGCACGTCTTTTCTCCCCTCTTGTCCGCGGGTCCCTCGCAGCACGCCGACGATTTTCCGGCCGAGATGCTTTTCAAACGGCGACCGCGCCGAAAAGATTTTCCGCGCACCTTCAGCCTGAAAAACGGGCTCAGCACACTCGTCGACGGCCTGGCGAGGGTCGAAGGAGTCACGGTGCAAGCGGGTGTCGAGGTGCGGTCCATCGCCCGTCACGCAGCAGGGTTCGTCGTGACCGCTGAGGATGGCACGCAGTCGAGCACGAGCAAGCTCGTCCTCGCGGCGCCCGCGGACGTTTCCGCCACGCTGCTGGCGCCGGTGCTTCCGGCGGCCTTCACTGCCCTATCGAAGGTCCGCATGGCGGCCATTGTTTCTACCGGCGTGCACGCCGCCCGCAGTGCGATCGCCCTGCCACGCCTGGCGGGCCTTGTTCCAGTCGACGACGTCTTCTTCTCGGCAGTCAGTCGCGACGTGCTTCCCGACGACCGATTTCGCGGTCTGGCTTTTCATTTCCGCGATGGGCTCAGTCGCGAGCAACGCCTGGAACGCATCGCCAAGGTCACCGCAACCGACCGGGGAACGTTCCTGGAGGTGTTGGAGCGACAGGGCTCGCTGCCCTCGCCCGAGCTCGGGCACTCGGAAATCGTACGAACGCTCGACGAAGCCATCGCAAAGTCCGGCATCTACCTGACAGGGAACTACTTCGGCGGGCTCGCGCTCGAAGATTGCGTGCTGCGCTCGAAGGCCGAAGTCGAGCGCCTGCTGAGCGAAAAGGACTAAACATCTGGGCGGTGAGGCCGCCTCGAATGGAGGCGATCTTGCGTAAGCTCTTGGGCCGCAGGGGCAAGCGCGGCTACAATGAGCGAAGTGCACGCGAGTCTCTTGGCAGCTTTGATTCAAGCCGCGTGGGTCACCCTGGCGCCGACGGCCGACGATCAATGTCCGTCGTCAGCGCAGGTGCAAGCCGCTCTGGAGGCGCATGCTCCCAAGCTGGTGGCGCCATCGTCCGAGGGCCCATCCGGTGGCCCGCTCACGCTGTGGCTTGCCACTTCCTCCGGGACGGGCGAGCTCAGCTTGTCCCTCGCGGATCGCGCCGGGATGGTGAAGCTCTATCGCATGCTTCCACCACCGCAGGGCGGAAGGCCGCGAGACTGCGTGGCCCTGGCCGATACGGTCGCGCTCATCGTGGATCGGTATTTCGACGAGGTCGAGCTGCCGGCGATGCCCGAGAAGAAGGCGTTACCACCACCGCCACCACCTCCTCCCGCACCGCCACCGGCGGCGCCGCCGCCGCCCAGGAAAGCCTCCGCGAGCGGCAACGAAATACCGGCTTTTGCCCTTTCCGGGACGATTGGCAGGCGCGTTCCGGGAGGCGCCAGCAATCTCAGCCAATACGCGTTCAAGCTTACTATAGGTGTGGCCTTGTCGCGACTGGGCCGCCGCGGTGGAGCACTCTGCTTGGATGCCTCTGCCGGTAGCGTCGGTATTGTCAGCCAGGCTTGGGACCACCCAGACGGCTCTGGCAATGCAACCGCCGTTCTTTCCGGCGCCGACCTGGCGCTCTTGCTCGCCTGGCCGGCTTGGTTCGGCCGGTTCTACATCGGTCCGCAAGGAACGGTCGACATG
>CAZTTW010000160.1:0-8379 GCA_964616265.1 uncultured Myxococcales bacterium
GGCTGATGGTGCGGGTCAGCTGGTAGACGTTGTAGCCGCGGCTGATGTTGCCGAAGGAGCCAAAGCTGGCCAGATCGCGCCGCAGCTGTGCCGGCGTGACCCCGACCATCTCGGCCATCTGCTGCGAGTAGATGTACTCGACGCCTTCGTAGTGCAACTCTTCGAGCAGCTTGCGGTAGAGCGAAAGCCGCTCGACCGTCGAGACCGATACGTGGCGATCGGATTTCTTGCCCGCAGGTCCGACCGGAAGGTCGGCGGCTTCTGATGTTGCTACCGGGACGCTCACGACATTGTGATAATATTCACAGCGAGACCGGGTAGTCAAGCGGTTCCTGTGAGCCCGCGGTCAAAAATTATCGAAGCCCGTGGAACTAAACAGGAATTATAGTTCCTTAACTCTCCATAAAAAGCTGACGGTCCCACCGTGACAGCTGCTGTCTGCATTGGGACGCCCTTTCTTGCCGTTCACCTACCTCCGCCCGCACCTCCCAAGGGCGGCATCTTTCGGGCGACGGGAGTGGCGTCAAGGAGGCAGAAGACTCCTAGCTAGAGGCACCATGTGGGAGACATAATTGCCTTATGTCAAGTTGCGTAAGTTCCGGCACAAGTTGGCTCGTTCTTTCTGTCGCCATCGCGTTGCTTGCGGCGTGCGACCGGGAACCACTTACGATGAGCTCCAACGGCGGCGCTACGGCAATCGCTGCCGGGGGCACTACGACAATCGCTACGGGTGGAACTCCAGCGATCCCTACCGGCGGCACCATACCGATCCCTACCGGCGGCGCTTCCGGCGCATACACCGGGGGTATTGCTGGGACGGCAACCGGCGGTGCGATTGGGGCGGGGGCGAGTAGCTCTGGCGGATATCCGGCCGGCGGAGCCGCTGGTGCCTCCAAGGGCGGCGCGGCTGGCGCAACGCTCGCTTTCGGTGGAGCTGCCGGAGCTATTCGGGGCGGCGCTGGCGGAAGGGTCGGAACCGGCGGAGCCGGCGGAGCCGGCGGCACACAGTCATGCTCGGGCGTTGTCTGTAGCCCGATTCCGTCGTCCTGTAAGAAGCTAGTCCAAGAACCGGGCGCCTGTTGCCCCACGTGCACGGATACGGGCTGCGGTCCTTGTCCCGCCCTCACCTGCCCCACCGGAACGCACCAAGAGTTGCTTGCCGGCGATTGTTGTCCAAGCTGCGTGACCAACCCGCCGGATCCTTGCCTCCAGGGCAAGCAGGACTACGCGACTGTCCGCCAGCAGATGTTTGATAAATACACGTCGAGCGGATGCAAGAACAGTTCGGATTGCACCCTGGTTCTTGAAAGCAATGCCTGTGCACAGGTTTGCAATGTGGCGTTGCCAACGATCATGGCATCGAGCTTCCCGTCAAACCTGCGCAGCGTCGCGGCTACTGACTGCGCGACCTGCCCTGTACAAGCGCCTATTACCTGCGATGCGATGACCCCGGCATGCGTGAACGGCAAATGTGTCGCGGTTAGCTCGCCTTAGCGACAACCGTTACCGACGTCGCGGAGTATCCGCATCGACTTGGCGCTTTCGGACGACGGCTCGCCCCGCTTGAGGTGTCTCCCAAGCAATTGCGCGAGCTCGGACTTGGCGAACGGCTTGCGAAGACTGGCCGTGAAACCATAGTCCACGGGGTTGGCCATCACGGGATCCTCGGCATAGCCGCTGGTGACAAAAAGAGAAGCGCTGGGATCCAGCGCGCGCAGCGCCGGAGCAGCCTCTTTGCCGCCCAGGCCACCGGGCACCGTCAGATCGAGAAGTACAGCGGAGAATGGCCGGCCAGCCCTGCTCTCCTGGGCGAACATCTCCACCGCCGCGCAACCATCGCCCACCGTCTCGACGGAGTAACCCAAAGATGTGAGCGAGGCCGACAGGACGTCTCGGATGGCGCGCTCGTCGTCCATCACCAAGACCCTACCGGAGCCGCGATGCTGCTCGGTCGGCGCTTCCAGCACGAGAAGATCGCCTGGCGAGCAGACCGCTGGCAGATACAGCCGGAAGGTGCTCCCTTGACCCGGCGTCGAGTCGGCGGTGATGGCCCCATCGTGCCGCCGCATAATGGAATGGCAGGTGGAAAGCCCGAGCCCCCTGCCCTGCTCTTTGGTGGTGAAAAACGGATCGAAAATTCTCGGCAACGTCTCGGCGGAGATCCCCATGCCATTGTCCTCGACTGCGACCATCAAGTAATGTCCCGCCGGGAGCGCCGCAGCCTCGTGATGGGCTAGCCTGATGTTGCGTGCGGAGATTCGGATGGCGCCCACGCCAGGCATCGCTTGCTGCGCATTGATCATCAGATTGCCGATCACTTGTCCCATCTGGTTCTCGTCGAAATTGCAGGCCCACAGATCCGGTGCCACGTCGAACGTGCAGGTCGCGCGTCCGCCGCTCAAAGCGAACCTGGCGCTCTCTTCCACGAACGGAAACAGTCGGCCGACCTTCCGAACCGGCGCCCCGCCCTTGGCAAAGGTCAGGAGCTGCCGCGTGAGATCGCGCGCCCGCCCCATGGAGGCCATGGCCGTGGAGAGATTGTCCGCGGCGTCCTTATCCAATGGGCTGTCGAGCGCCAGCTCGATATGGGCATAGATGGCGCTCATGAGATTGTTGAAGTCGTGGGCGATGCCGCCCGCGAGCAGGCCGAGCGATTCGAGTCGCTGCGCCTGACTGAGCTGCTGTTCGAGATTCAGACGTTCGGCCTCGGCGCGTTTCCGCTCCGTGATGTCGACAACGGATCCTTCGAGAATTCCTTGGTCCTGGTAAAGCCGAATCGAGGTAAGGCAGGTTTTCACCTCGCCGCTCTTGGTCAGCATTCTGCATTCAAAACCCAGTACGTGTCCGTCCGCCTTGAGCTTCTCCACCATGGCAGCCCTCTCTGCCGGTTCGGCCCAGTGGTCCACCGCGTGACTGCCCACCATCTCCTCGCGCGTACGTCCGAAGATCTCCAAGTACTTGTCATTGAAATCAAGAAGCTCGGATCCGTCGAGGCGGGTTCTGAACATGCCCACCTCGGCGTTGTTGAAGAGACTGCGGTACTTCGCCTCCATCTGCCGCTTCTCGGTGACGTTGCGAAAGTAGCCAATAACGCCATTCACCGATCCGTCCGCCGCACGCGAAGGAGCGTACGAGCCATCGAGGTATTCCGCTTTCCCGTTGGCCACAAGCGGGAACGCCATGTGAACGGGCTGTCCGCTCTCCATGACCCGAGTCTTGATGGCGACAAGTCTGTCGGCGTCCTCTTTGGCCAGAACGTCGTGCTCCGTCTTGCCAATGAAGTCTTTCTCGCTCAATCCGAACCGCGGGTTCAGCACGAACGTGAAGCGAAGATTGCGGTCCTGGACGAGAATCTGATCCGGAGAGCCAGCGGTGATCACCCGGAAGCGCTGCTCGCTCTGGGAAAGAGCGTCCATCGCCGATCGGACTTCCGTGATACTCGCCGAGAAATAGTAAGAGACTACTCCCGCGCATCCGAGGAACATCTGGATGTCGAGCAGGCGAGCCTCCGGTGTTGTGCCACCCCAGATGCTTGGCCCGCTCACAACCGTCTTGCTGACAATGGCGATCACCGCAAGAACGAGAAGCGAGAGTGAGACCGTGCGTCCGCCGAGCCGAAACGCGGGCCATGTGATCAGTGCCAGGAGCATATAGGGATGGGGCGGCATTCGGATGGAACGAGGCTCGAAGACCATCCACGCGACCACGCCCCACAGAAGCATGAACAGAAGCCCCTCGGCCGCGCGCTCCCGGCGCACTCCCCATCGCGGTCCGTCGGCCCGCAAGAGGGTGACGATCGCCGGCGTCACGAGAAGGATGCCGAGACCGTCGGAAATCCACCACGAGAGCCAGAAGGTGAAGAAGGGCGCTGCATGGGTGAGAGTGGCCGCGCCAGCGCCGAGACATGCGGTAAGGGCATTCAGTCCCATGGCAGCAAAAACGAGCGCGGAGATCTCCTTGATGCGAACAAAGCGAATGCGCTCGCCGCACCATCTCGTCATGCACCAGGCACAGGAAAGCGATTCAAGGAGATTCGCGATTACGAAGCCGACGCTACTGACCGGAGACCGGCCGGCCAGCAAGTCTGCCGAGTATCCAGCCACGAACAACGCGACAAGGATGGGCAGCCACAGCCGCCGCGGGCTCAGCAAGAGCGCTGCGAGACCGACGCCGGCCGCCGGCCAAATCGCCATGAGGACCTTGGTCGCATCCGGAAAAAGGAAGGAAATCTGATGCGCGAGAAAGTAGGCCAGTGCGACGGCAACAAGCCTCGGACCATCGCTCCGCAGCGAGAGTCGTGAGCCGGAAACTCGCGGATTATCGCTACTGAGCAAGGCTTCCTCGATTCACCCGATGTGCGATTGTACCATCGGGAGATCGCGTGTGCGCGGAGCGCTTCCAAGCGCCCGCTGGCCGCGCAGGGCTGCCGGATCAGGGCTAAAGCATTTCCCTCGGGTTACCGTTGTTGGCTTGACCACTCTCGGGAGGGCGACTCATTGACAAGACGGCAGAGCGCCGAGCCCGCTGAGCTTGCTGATATTGGACTGCAGTCCACTGGGTGCCGTGCCGGTGATGTTGGCAGCGACCACGCCTTCGGAGATTCGCGCGTTCAGATCGGCGAGGCTTGCCGTCGACCAACTATCGCCGGCCGCCGACGCTCCGGCGCTGGTGTCCACGAGAATCGTACGCCCGGTCAGCGTGTTTAGATATGCATAGGTTGCTGTCTTTGCGTTGTAGGTGGAACTGGTGGCGTCGCCGTTGATGAAGCCATTGTTATTGCCCACGCCGGTGGTCCACACCATGTCGTAGTTCGCACTGGCCATGGCGCCCCAATAACTGTTCGTGACGTCGTCGGAGTTCCAGGCGGAGTGGTCGATGGCCACCACGGCGTTGGGCATGTTGCTCTTGATAGCGTGCGTGATGTCCGCCGCCAGCTTGCCAATGTCAGAGTAGGTCATTGGACTCGACTGGGCGCTATCGGTCAGTTGGACGAAATCGCCCTCGAGAAGCCAAACGAGAGGCTTGGTCGGCCACGCGGCGGCCGTCTTCTGCGCGTACCATGCGTAGGCGTTGACGATGGCGTCGTAGTTGGCTTTGACCAAGGCCGCACCGTCGGTGGTGAGCTTCTTGGTGCCGGTCTGGTTGCCGTCGACGATGCCGTTCGCGTGGGCGAGGAATCCGATGATGTAAGCGTAGTAAGCCGGAATGAGGTTGGTGCCGGCCACGTTGCTCTTGAGCCAGTTGCAGCCGTTGCAATTGCTTATCGTGCCGTCTGCGCTGATGTTCGACTCGATCCAATACGAGACGAACTGCACGTACGTAAAGCTGGCCAACGACCCGCCGGGATCGGCGACGCCCCAGGCGAATTTGCAGCCGAACGGATAGACCGGGTGCGGCGTCGCTCCGCTGGAGCGCGTGCTGCCGCCCGCGCCCACGTTCCCCCCAAAGCCGCTTCCGGCTGAGCCACCGCTCGCCGTACCACCGTTCGCCATGCCACCAGCGCCAACGCTACCACCCCGGCTCGTTGTTCCTCCGGAACTGCTCCCGCCCGCAGAAATACCGCCCGAACCGTTCCCTCCCGTCGCGACGGTGGCGCCGCCCGAGCCGAGGCTACCACCGCTGCCGATGCGACCACCGCTGGCAGTACTGCCGCCGCTCGCCGTGCTGCCGCCGCTCGCCGAGCCGCCAGTGCCGGGTTGCCCCGACCCCTGAGTCGAGCTCGAACAGCCTGAAAGCAATGCGAGAGCGATGAATGCATATCGCGCGACAAGGGTGCCGCCAGCAGGACGAAACGTGTACATCAAGACTCCTCTGTTCGTTAGTCGTCAGGTGCGCATGGAACCGTTACGGCGCCGAAAAAAAAGCAGGGAGCGCCACTTGTTGCGTCAGGCTAGGCTCTAGCTACCGCGGACGAAGACCGGGAGCTTCGTGGCCGCTGCGAGCGACGTATTCCACATAGCCACCACCATAGGTTGTCACAGCTCGGCCATCCAACTCAAGGACCCGATTTGACAAGCTGGCCAGGAACCGCCGGTCGTGTGATACGAACAACATCGTCCCTTCGAAGTCGTGCAGCGCGGTCAGCAGCATTTCTTTCGTGGCGAGATCGAGGTGGTTGGTCGGCTCGTCGAGCACCAGCAAGTTCGGGCGATCGTAAAGCAGTCGCGCCATCACGACGCGCGCTTTTTCACCGCCCGAAAGCACGCGGCAGGTTTTGTCGATATCGCTGCCCGAAAAGCCGAAACAGCCGCCCAGCGACTTGATCGTTCCCACCGATGCCAAGGGAAACGCGTCTTCGAAGGTTTCGTAGACGGTCTTTTTCGGGTCCAGAAGCTCCATCGCGTGCTGAGCGAAATAGCCCATGCGCACACCGGCGCCGAGCGTGACCTGGCCGGCGTCCGGGGCGATGTCGCCAGCCACCAGCTTGAGCAGCGTGGTCTTGCCGGCGCCGTTGACGCCCATCACGCTCCAGCGCTCTTTGCGCCGAACCATCAAGTTGAAGTCGTCGTAGATGACGCGGCTGCCGTAGCTCTTGGAGAGGCCGTCGATTTTGATCACATCCTCGCCCGAGCGCGGCGCCTCGGGAAACTCGAACGTGATCGTGCGCCGGCGGCGCGGCGGCTCGAGCTTTTCAATCTTGTCGAGCTTCTTCTCGCGCGATTGCACCTGCGCCGCGTGGCTGGCCCGCGCTTTGAAGCGCTCGATGAATTTCATCTCTTTAGCGAGCATCGCCTGCTGGCGCGCGTACGCCGCCTCGGCCTGCGTCTCGTGGAGCGCGCGCTGCTTTTCGTAGAAGTCGTAATTGCCCGAATAGGTCGTCAGCTCGCCGCCGTCGATCTCGATGATCTTGCTGCACACGCGGTTCATGAACTCGCGGTCGTGCGTGGTCATCAGCAGCGCGCCGTCGTAGTCCTTGAGGAATCCTTCGAGCCAAATGATGGACTCGATGTCGAGGTGGTTCGACGGTTCGTCGAGCAGCATGACGTTCGGCCGCATGAGAAGGATGCGCGCCAGCGCCACGCGCATTTTCCAACCACCCGACAAATTGCCCACGTCGCCGTCCATCTGCTCTTGCGAGAAGCCGAGGCCGGCCATGATTTCGCGCGCTCGCGCCTCTAGAGCGTAGCCGCCCAGCTCGTCGAAGCGCGCCTGCACGTGGCCAAAGCGCTCCACCAGCTTCTCCAGCTCGTCGGCGCGTTCGGGATCGGCCATCGCGTGCTCGAGCTCGTGCAGCTCGGTGCCGAGCTCGGAAACCGGACCCGCGCCGCCCATGGTGGCGGCGATGGCCGGCATGCCCTTCATCTCGCCCACGTCCTGGCTGAAGTGCCCGATGGTCACGTTGCGGTCGATGGAAATCTGCCCGTCGTCCACCGACTCTTCGCCCATGATCAAACGAAAGACGGTCGACTTTCCGGCGCCGTTCGGACCGACCAGGCCGACCTTTTCGCCCCGCAAAAGCGCAGCGCTGGCATCCACGAAAAGGATCTGCGGACCATGCTGCTTGCTGATGTTATCGAGGCGAACCACGCGAGTGGCGGGGGTGTACTACGCCAGCACCGGGATGTCCACCGCGGGCGCGTTCAGCGCGACAGAAGCTTGCCCGGCAGCGCGACATCGCCGGCCTGCAAGGCGCCGGTGTGCATGCACGTCACGACGCCATCCCGGTTGGCCAGCAGGTGAACCGGCAAGCTGACCGATGACGATTCCAGGGCGAAGCGCTTCGCCCAGGCGTCGAAACTCTCCGCGGAGGTCGCGCGCAAAATGCGAGCACGCTGCAGGAATGCCGGGCCGGCACGCACGAACGCGTCCAAGCTGCTGGCATCGGTGTCGATGGAGAGAAGAATGACGTCCGTCTCGATGCCGCGTCGATGAGCTTCGTCCAGCGCGGCTTCCACGCGCGGCAACTCTGCCCGACAGGGTTCGCACCAGGAGGCCCAGACCACAACCCACCGCGACTGCCGCGGCGCCGCCGAATGCGCGGACGATCGCATTTCCTCGTTCGCAGGCAGGGGCAAGAGCGACGCGCCTGCTGGCACGTCGAGGTCGCACCACGCCTCTGGCCGGGACAAGGATCCCGAGGTGTGCGCCGCGCAGCCAGGCAACAGCGCGGAAAGCACCAAGATCCGCTTTGCCTGGCAGTACCACGAGGACGAAGCACGCATCAAATTCCGATAATGGCACACGGAGCAGGGATTCTCCGATTGGGGAGGCGTGGGGTGGCCGTTATTCTCGTCGTCGTAGCGATACCACTCGGCAGCTTGCAGCTCGACGGTGAGTACTTGCGAGTCGATGCGGGCAGCGATGACCTGCCGAGGCACAACGACCAGCTCACGCAATGGTCCTATCGGCGGTGGCCTCGATGTCCTCGACTCCCATCTG